>NZ_JBJIAO010000009.1:0-194653 GCF_045310825.1 Mycobacterium sp. SMC-21
GTGATCGATGTTGCGTTGGCGGGGGCGTTGTCGGAGTGGGCGGGGTTGTCGCGCAAGAAGATTGAACGCAAGATCGATGGTTGGGTGCAGAAGTTCGACCCGGCTGCGGTGATCAAGGTGCGCTCGGCTGCGCGCCGGCGTGGGGTCGGGGTGGGCAAGCCCGATGATGAGACCGGGGTGGCGTCGATCTGGGGTGCGCTGTTGGCCACCGATGCCGATCTGTTGGATCGGGTGCTGGACGAGATGGCCCGGCAGGTGTGTGAGGACGATCCGCGGACGTTCGGGCAGCGGCGGGCTGACGCGTTGGGGGTGTTGGCGGCTCGTGGGGATCGGTTGGTGTGCCAGTGTGGCAATCCGGATTGTCCGGCGGCGGGGCCTGATGCGCGGGCGGCGGCGGTGGTGATTCATGTGCTCACCGATCAGCTGCCGACGCCGGTGGCGGATCCACTGCTCAGTGGGGACCCGGCCGCGCCCCCGACTCCGGCGCCAAACCAGCCTGCACCTGAGCCGGTGTTCACACCCGAGCCCGAGCCCGAGCATTTCTTCACAGCTGAACCTGAGCCCGAGCCCGCGCCTGCACCGGCGGCCGATTCGCGGCCCGCCGAAAACCCGATCCCTGCTGGGTTCGAACCGGCCGGCGACGCGGCGCCCACCCCTGAAGCCCATGCGGCGCACCCGCCGATCCCGACTTCCACCAAACCCCCCGCGCCGGTGCGCACACCCGTCGGCTATGTCCTCGGCGGCGGTGTAGTGCCCCCGGCGGTGCTGGCGGACCTGGTGGCTCGCGGCGCGAAAGTGCGCACCGTCGCCTCGGCTGCGGATCTGGATGAGGTGCCGCGGTATCGGCCGTCGGCGGCGATGGATGAGTTCGTGCGGGTGCGGGCCATGACGTGCATGTTCCCGGGCTGCGATCAGCCCGCCACCGCCTCCGATATCGACCACACCATCCCGTGGCCGGTCGGGCCGACACATCCGGGCAACCTGAGCCCGAAATGCCGCAAACACCACCTACTCAAAACCTTCTACGGCGGCCCGGACGGGTGGCAGGACCGTCAACAGCCTGACGGGACGATTGTGTGGACCGCACCCACCGGCCACACCTACATCAGCGTGCCCGAAAGCCGAATCCTGTTTCCCCGCACGGTCACCGACACCCCACTGCCGAACCCACCACCACAGGACACCGATCTGGACACCCCACCGGCCCCCGGCCGGGGTGTGATGATGCCCATCCGGCGCCGCACCCGCGCCCAGAACCAGGCTCAGCAGATCGCCTACGAACGTGCCCTCAACCAAGCCGACATCGACGAGCGCGAAGCTGCCCAAGAAGCCTTCGCCCGCCGGCGTAAAGAACGCCAAGAACGCGAAGCCGCAGAAGCCGCCCAAGCCGCGGCGGCACCGGTACCCACCGAGCAACGCCAACCCGCTGAAAACGACATCCCACCACCACGGTGAGCACCCAGATCGATTGGCGTCGCCGCCCGAGACGATCGTTGTGCCGATCTGCACCGGCCGGGAGGACGTCTGCCACCCGCGGCAGAACTTGGTGCGGCTGACAGAATGGCACGGTGTCGGAAGGTCTCTGGATCGCGATAGCGATCGTTGCTGTTCTCGTTGTCACCGCTCTGGTGGTCGGATTCGTCCGCTACCGGCGCAGCAGGATTTCGCTGTCCGCGCCGGAGGAGACGCCGAAGCTGGACCGGTCTGGCGGCTACACGGCGTCATCAGGCATCACGTTCAGTAGTTCGGACACCGCGGAGAAGCTGCCGACCGTCGGCGACGACGCCGAGATTCCGCGAGACTCGCGCAAGCGCACCATCGCCGACGTCCAGCTGCCCGAGCCGGAGGTCGTGACCGAGCCGGAAGTGGTCGCCGAGGCACCGGAAGCGGTCGCTGAGCCGGAAGTGGTGGCCGAGCCCGAGCCGACCGCCGCGCCCGAACCCGAGGCAGCGCCGGAACCCGAGGCAGCTCCCGAGCCCGAGCCCGCACCCGAGGTTGCGCCGCGCGATGAGATCGCACCGACCGCCGGCCGGCTGGAGCGCCTGCGTGGCCGCCTGGCCAAGTCGCAGACCACGCTGGGGCGCAGCATGCTGGGCCTGCTGGGCGGTGGCGACCTCGACGAGGACTCGTGGGAGACCATCGAAGACACCCTCCTCATCGCCGATCTGGGCCCGGTCGCCACCGAATCGGTCGTCACCGCGCTGCGCAGCCGCATGGCAGAGGCCAACGTGCGCACCGAGGCCGACGCCCGCGCCGTGCTGCGCGAGGTGCTGATCAAGGAACTGCGGACCGATCTGGACCGGTCCATCAAGGCGCTGCCGCACGCCGACAAGCCGTCGGTGTTGCTCGTCGTCGGTGTCAACGGCGCCGGCAAGACCACCACGGTCGGCAAGCTGGCCCGCGTGCTGGTCGCGGACGGGCGTCGCGTCGTGCTCGGCGCGGCGGACACCTTCCGTGCCGCGGCGGCCGACCAGCTGCAGAGCTGGGGTGCCCGCGTCGGCGCCGACATCGTGCGTGGCCCCGAGGGCGCGGATCCGGCCTCGGTTGCCTTCGACGCCGTCGACAAGGGCATCGCAGCGGGCGCTGACGTCGTCGTGGTGGACACGGCGGGCCGGCTGCACACCAAGACCGGTCTGATGGACGAACTGGGCAAGGTCAAGCGCGTCGTCGAGAAGCGCGCCAAGGTCGACGAGGTGCTGCTCGTGCTGGACGCGACCATCGGCCAGAACAGCCTGCCGCAGGCCCGGGTCTTCGCCGAGGTGGTCGACATCACCGGCGTGGTGCTGACCAAACTCGACGGCACCGCCAAGGGCGGCATCGTGTTCCGGGTACAGCAGGAGCTCGGCGTACCGGTCAAGCTCGTCGGCCTCGGTGAGGGTCCGGACGACCTGGCGCCGTTCGAGCCCGCCGCCTTCGTCGACGCGCTCCTGGGCTAGTCGCCGCCATTCGCTTCGGGAACGCAAAACTGCCCTATTCCACCCGGAATAGGGCAGTTTTGTGTCCGCCGGCCAGGAACTCACAGAGCAGGCCAGGGCCTGCGAAGAGGGCATTAACCGCGCCGAAACGTAACTGGTCGATCCGTTCACATACGTGAAACGCCCGCGCGCCGTCGGCGAAACAACCGATGCGCAAAGTTCTGGCCTAGGTCATCGGCGTCTGCCTGTGACATGGGTTAAGGAGGAAGCGGCCAGTGGATGGATTCCCTATCTTGGGCACGCCGGACACCGGTGATACCGCATGGATGCTGGTGAGTTCAGCGCTCGTGCTGTTGATGACACCGGGTCTGGCGTTCTTCTACGGCGGCATGGTGCGCCGTAAGGGCGTGCTCAACATGATCATGATGAGCATCAGCGCCATGGGTGTCGTCACGGTGTTGTGGGTGCTGTACGGCTACTCGATGGCGTTCGGCAATGACAAGTGGAGCTTCGTCGGGGATCCCACCCAGTACTGGGGACTCAAGGGACTCATCGGCGGCAACTCGCTCGTTGCGCACCTGCCCGCGGGAACCACTGCGGCGGTGCAGATTCCGCTCGCCGGGACCATCCCGCAGCTGGTGTTCGTGGCGTTCCAGCTGATGTTCGCCATCATCACCGTCGCCCTGATCTCGGGCGCGGTCGCCGACCGTCTCAAGTTCGGCGGCTGGCTGCTGTTCGCCGGCCTGTGGGCCACCTTCGTCTACTTCCCGGTCGCGCACTGGGTCTTCGCCTTCGACGGCATCACGGCCACGCACGGTGGCTGGATCGCGAACCAGCTCAAGGCAATCGACTTCGCCGGTGGTACCGCGGTGCACATCAACTCCGGTACCGCGGGCCTGGTGCTGGCCATCATCCTGGGCAAGCGCTCGGGCTGGCCCACCACTCCGATGCGTCCGCACAACCTGCCGTTCGTCATGCTGGGCGCCGGCCTGCTGTGGTTCGGTTGGTACGGCTTCAACGCCGGCTCGGCACTGACCTCTGACGGTGTCGCCGCCTCGACATTCATCACCACCACCGTGGCGACCGCCGCCGCGATGCTGTTCTGGCTGCTGACGGAAAAGATTCGTGACGGCCACGCCACCTCCCTCGGCGCGGCGTCGGGCATCGTGGCCGGCCTGGTGGCCATCACCCCGTCCTGCTCGTCGGTCAATGTCATCGGCGCGCTGGCGATCGGCGCGGGCGCCGGTGTGGTCTGTGCTCTCGCGGTGGGCCTGAAGTTCAAGCTGGGCTTCGACGACGCGCTCGACGTCGTGGGCGTTCACCTGGTCGGTGGTCTGTTCGGCACCCTGATGGTCGGCCTGGTGGCCACCAAGGAGGCTCCGGCCGCTGTGGCGGGTCTGTTCTACGGTGGCGGGTTCGACCAGCTGTGGCGTCAGGCCGTCGGCGCGTTCGCGGTCCTTGGCTACTCGGCGATCGTTACCGCTATCTTGGCCTTGATCGTCAAGTACACCATCGGCCTTCGCCTCGACAAGGAGGACGAGGCCAACGGTATCGACGAGGCCGAACACGCGGAAACCGCTTATGAATTCGCGTGATCGGGAAGGATTTACGGTGACATCCACGAGTACCGCGGTTATTTGGAAGGAATTGATCAAATGAAGTTGATCACGGCGATCGTCAAGCCGTTCACGCTCGAAGACGTCAAGACCGGTCTGGAGCAATTGGGAATCCTCGGGATGACCGTCAGCGAGGTGCAGGGCTACGGCCGCCAGAAGGGCCACACCGAGGTCTACCGCGGTGCTGAGTACTCGGTGGACTTCGTGCCCAAGGTGCGGGTCGAGGTCATCGTCGACGACGCATCGGTCGACAAGGTCGTGGATGTCATCGTGCAGGCCGCGCGGACGGGCAAGATCGGTGACGGCAAGGTGTGGGTCACCTCTGTCGAGACCGTGGTGCGCGTCCGTACGGGTGAGCGGGGCAGCGACGCCATCTGACGTCGGCTGACCACCAGATGACAATGCAGACACCAGATTCCGCTGCCGGAGCCGACGATACTTCGGTGTCGTCTGCTTCGGCAGCGGGGTCAACCCGTCCGGCCAGCGACCTGAGTGCTGCTGTCGAGCAGTTGCTGGGCGGCGGCGCGCGCCGCCTCGATTCGGTGGCGTTGCGCGAGGCGCTGGTTGATCTGTACGAATTCTGGCTTGCCGCAAAGGCAACCGAGATCGGTATCACCGAGACCAGTGGCTTCGCCATCGTGGCGACCGGTGGTCTCGGGCGCCGGGAGATGCTGCCGTACTCGGACCTGGATTTGATGCTGCTGCACGACGACCTGCCGCAGGCCGCCGTCACCGAGGTTGCCGAGGCGCTCTGGTACCCGTTGTGGGACGCCAACATTCACCTCGACCACAGCGTCCGGACGGTGCCGCAGGCACTCAAGACCGCGGCCGGCGACGTCTCCGCCGGGCTGGCCATGCTCGACGCCCGGCACATCGCGGGCGATTCGGATCTGTCGTCCCTGTTGGTCGGCGGCGCCCGGAGGCAATGGCGGACCGGGATCACCTCCCGCTTCACCGAATTGATCGAACACGCCGCGGCGCGGTGGGAACGTTCCGGTCAGATCGCGCACCGCGCCGAACCGGATCTGAAGAACGGCCGCGGTGGGCTGCGCGACGTGCAGCTGCTCAACGCACTGGCCATGGCGCAGTTGGCCGACGTCTACCCGAGTCGGTCCGTGGCGTCGCCGATCGGCACGCTGGGCGACGCGCATCTCGCACTGCTCAACGTGCGCACCGAGCTCCATCGCGTCTCGCACAAGGGCCGTGAGATGGTGCTGGCCCAGTACGCCGACGAGGTCGGCGCCGCACTGGGCATCGGTGACCGCTTCGACCTGGCCCGCATGATCAGCGATGCCGCCCGCACCATCAGCTTCTACGTGGACGCCGGCGTGCGGACCGCGGGGAATGCCTTGCCGCGCAGAGGCTTTGCGGCACTCAAACGACCCGTCCGGCGACCGCTGGACGAGGGCGTACTGGAATTCGGCGGCGAGGTCATCCTGGCCCGCGACGCCAAACCGCAGCGCGACCCGGGCCTGATCCTGCGAGTGGCCGCCGCGGCAGCCACCAACGGACTGCCCATCGCGGGATCGACCTTGGCGCGGCTGGCCGAATCGGCGCCCGAATTGCGGGCGCCGTGGCCGAAAGAAGCGCTCAACGACCTGCTCGTGATGCTGGCCGCCGGGCCGGGTGCGGTCGCCACCGTGGAGGCCCTGGACCGGACCGGGCTGTGGGGCCGGTTGTTCCCGGAGTGGGGCGCGATCCGCGACCTGCCGCCACGTGATGTCGTGCACATCTGGACCGTCGACCGGCATCTGATCGAAACCGTCTCCCGGGCAAGCGCTTTCACCACCCGCGTGGACCGGCCCGATCTGCTGGTGCTGGGTGCGCTGCTGCACGACATCGGCAAGGGCCGGGGCGGCGACCACAGTGTGATCGGTGCCGAACTGGCCAACCAGATCGGCATCCGGCTGGGCTTGTGGCCGGCCGATATCGAGGTGCTGGTCAAGATGGTGCGCTACCACCTGCTGTTGCCGGAAACGGCGACTCGTCGAGATCTGCAGGACCCCAACACCATTGCATCGGTGGTCGACGCGCTCGGTGGCGATGGACTGCTGCTGGAATTGCTGCACGCGCTGGCCGAGGCGGATTCGCTCGCCACGGGTCCCGGCGTGTGGGGTGACTGGAAGGCCTCCCTGATCGGCGATCTGGTCCGGCGATGCCGGCTGATGATGGCGGGGGAGGACCTGCCGCACCCCGATCCCATTGATCCGCAACTGCTTTCGCGGGCCAGCCAGAGCGGTGTCCACGTCGAACTCACCGCGGCGGACAGTGCGCACCTGTTCAACGTCACGATGCTCGCCCCGGATCGGCGCGGTCTGCTGTCGAAAGCCGCCGGGGTGCTGGCCCTGCACTCGCTGCGGGTGCATTCGGCGTCGGTCAACAGCCATGAGGGACTGGCGATCAACACCTTCGTGGTGTCGCCACACTTCGGCTCCCCGCCGGCCGCGGAACTGCTGCGTCAGCAGTTCATCCTGGCGCTCGACGGCGATCTCGACGTGATCGCCGCGCTCGAGCAGCGGGACGAGGAAACTCCGGCCCCGACCCGGCGCGCCGGCGACGTCCCGGCGGCGGTGCCCGGCTACCACACGGTCGCGCCGCCCCGCGTGCGGTGGTTCGAGGGGTCCTCGGACGACGAGTTGGTCGTGCAGATCCGCAGCGCCGACCGGCCCGGCCTGCTCGCCCGCCTGGCCGCTGTCATCGAGCGCAAGGGCGCAGATGTGGCCTGGGCCAAGGTGACGACGCTGGGCGCCACCGTCGTCGACGCGTTCGGTCTGGTGGTGCCGGAGGACTTCACGGCCACCGAGGCCCGGGCAGCGTTCGAACAGGATCTGTATGCGGTGTTGCCCGCGCCCGCGCCGGTCAAGCCTGCCGTGATCACTGCCGAGGTGAGTTAGCGAGTTCCGCGCTGCCGCACCACTTCCGGACGGCGGCCGGGGCGTCGGTGGCCTCGCCGGCCCACGCGACGTAACCGTCGGGCCGGATCAGCACGGCGGGCGGCAATTGGTCATCGCCGGTGACCGCGCAGGTGACGTCGGTGCGGTCGAGCGTCAGACCGCCCTTGGTCAGCAGTAGGAATCGGCCGTCACGCAGTAGTTCGTAGACCCGGGTGTCCGCGCACGCGATGTCCGGCATGCGGCGCCCGACCAAACGGTGATCGTCGCGCTTGCGGGGATAACTGATGGCGATTCCGCTGAGGCGGCCGCCCATGGCACGCCTGGTGGGCCCGGTGCTCAGGAGCGCGGTGATCGCGATGCGCCGCAGGACTCGCCGCGGCAGGCTGCGGCCCAGGACCAGCTGATTGAACGCATCGGTCAGTTTGAGCACGTTGGCGCCGACGGCATGGCGTTCACTCTGGTAACTGTCCAGGAGCCACGCCGGCGCGGTGCCCTTGACGGCCGACGCCAGCTTCCAGCCCAGGTTCATCGCATCCTGGATGCCGGTGTTCATGCCCTGTGCGCCCAGCGGCGAGTGGACGTGCGCCGCATCGCCGGCGATGAAGCAGCGGCCGACGCGGTAGCGGTCGGCCTGGCGTCGCTCGGACAGGAACCGGGTGCTCCAGCGCATCTCGCTGACGCCGAAGTCCGTTTTCGCGATGCGGCGCAGTGAGCCCGTGATCTCGGAAAGCGGTACGGGTTCGCCGAGCGGCACGTCTTCCCGGGTGCGGTCCCAGGCGATGGCGCGGAACCAGCCGTCGCCGAACGGGACCAGCAGCACGACGCCGTCGGGGCTGTTCGCGGCGGCCAGCCCGCCGGCCGGCGGGTTCGTCAGCTGAACGTCTGCCAGCAGGATGTGGGTCTGGTACTGCTTGCCGGCGAACCCGATGCCCAGCATCGTGCGCACCGCGCTGTGGGCACCGTCGCAGCCCACGAGGTAGCCGGCACGCACCGTGCTGTGATCGGCGAGGCGCACGGTGACGCCGTCGTCGTCCTGCGTCAGACCGGCGACTTCGGCGCCGTAACGGATTTCGACGCCGAGTTCGATGGCGCGCGCGGTCAGCACCCGTTCGGTCAGGCTCTGCGGTGCCATCAGCACCATGGGGTAGCGGGTGGGCAATTCCCGCAGGTTGATCGCGGCGCCCGGGACGGGACTCACGCTCTGGACGGGGAGCCCGCGCTGCACGAGTTCGTCGGCCAGGCCGCGGGCGTCCAGCAGTTCCAGCGTCCGCGCATGCACGCCGAAGGCCCGGGTGATGTTCGGGATGTCACGGCGTCGTTCGAGCAACTGAACCGCGACGCCGCGCATCGCCAGTTCGCACGCCAACGCCAGACCGGTCGGGCCGGCACCGACAACGACGATGTCCGCGCTGTTCATGGTGGTCATTTCAGGCTCCTCATTAATTCATCAAACAATGAATTCATCATGTGATGAAATACTGCGCGCCCGGGTATCGCCGTGTCAAGGGGACGGTGGTGCCGAAGTACCGGCGACGGGCGCTGCAGTTAGGCTTAACCCCGTGTTTGAATCCCTGTCCGACCGGTTGACCGGTGCGCTGTCGGGTCTGCGCGGCAAGGGCCGGCTGACCGACGCCGATATCGACGCCACCGCCCGCGAAATCCGCCTGGCCCTGCTCGAGGCCGACGTGTCGTTGCCGGTCACGCGCGAGTTCATCGGCCGGATCAAGGAACGCGCCAAGGGCGCCGAGGTTTCCGGTGCGCTGAACCCGGCGCAGCAGGCCGTCAAGATCGTCAACGAGGAGCTCATCGGCATCCTCGGTGGTGAGACGCGCCAGCTGGCGTTCGCCAAGACCCCGCCGACGGTCATCATGCTGGCCGGTCTGCAGGGTTCCGGTAAGACGACCCTCGCCGGCAAGCTGTCGAAATGGCTCAAGGATCAAGGACATACGCCGCTGCTGGTCGCGTGTGACCTGCAGCGCCCCGGCGCCGTCAACCAGCTGCAGATCGTCGGTGAGCGGGCTGGCGTCAGCGTCTTCGCACCGCACCCGGGAGTCTCGCCCGACGGCGTGACCATCGACCAGATGACCACCGGCGACCCGGTGTCGGTCGCCGCCGCGGGTCTGGCCGAGGCCAGGGCCAAGCACTTCGACGTCGTGATCGTCGACACCGCCGGCCGCCTCGGTATCGACGAGGAACTGATGGCCCAGGCCGCCGCGATCCGCGACGCCGTCAAGCCTGACGAGACGCTGTTCGTCCTCGACGCGATGATCGGTCAGGACGCCGTCACCACCGCCAACGCCTTCCGCGAAGGCGTGGGCTTCACCGGTGTCGTGCTGACCAAGCTCGACGGCGACGCCCGTGGTGGTGCCGCGCTGTCCGTGCGCGAGGTCACCGGCGCGCCGATCCTGTTCGCGTCGGCCGGCGAGAAGCTCGAGGACTTCGACGTCTTCCACCCGGACCGCATGGCGTCCCGCATCCTGGGCATGGGCGACGTCCTCACCCTGATCGAGCAGGCCGAGCAGGTCTTCGACCAGAAGAAGGCCGAAGAGGCCGCCGCCAAGATCGGCTCCGGTGAACTGACGCTCGAGGACTTCCTCGAGCAGATGCTGATGATCCGCAAGATGGGTCCCATCGGGAACCTGCTGGGCATGCTGCCCGGTGCCGGTCAGATGAAGGACGCCCTGGCGGCCGTCGACGACAGCCACCTGGACCGCATCCAGGCCATCATCCGCGGCATGACCCCCGCCGAGCGGTCCGACCCGAAGATCATCAACGCCTCCCGGCGCCTGCGCATCGCCAATGGATCCGGTGTCACGGTGGCCGAGGTCAATCAGCTGGTCGACCGCTTCTTCGAGGCCCGCAAGATGATGTCGCAGATGGCCGGCCAAATGGGAATGCCGTTCGGCCGCAAGAGCTCTCGCAAGGCCGCCAAGGGCAAGAACAAGCAGGCCGGCAAGGGCCGCAAGGGCGGACGCGGCCCGACGGCGCCGAAGGCGGCCGCCAACCCGTTCGGTCTGGACCCGAGCGCGCTGCCGGGCGGTTTCCCGGACCTGTCGAACATGCCGCAGGGGCTCAACGAGTTGCCGCCGGGCCTCGCCGACTTCGACCTGTCACAGCTGAAGTTCCCGAAGAAGTAGCCGCCGTGCGGGCGCTGCACATTCGCGGTCGGGGACTGCCCGACGGCGACGAGGTGCAGTGGTGGATACATCAGGGCGTGCTCTCGGCCGAGCCGATCGCGAACGCCGACACCATCTTCGACGGTGGCTGGATCATCCCCGGGCTGGTCGACGCGCACTGCCACGTCGGCATCGGTCCGGGTGGCCCCGTCGAACTCGACGAGGCCGAGCGCCAGGCCGAGACCGAGCGCCAGGCCGGTGCGCTGCTGCTGCGCGACGCCGGGTCTCCGGTCGACACCCGCGACTTCGACGACCGCGACGACCTGCCGCGGATCATCCGCGCGGGACGGCATCTGGCCCGGCCCAAGCGCTACCTGCCCGGGTTGCCGATCGACATCGAGGACGAATCGCAGCTGCCGCAGTACGTCGCCGAGCAGGCCCGGCGCGGTGACGGCTGGGTGAAGCTGGTCGGCGACTGGATCGATCGGGGAGTGGGCGACCTGGCGCCGCTGTGGTCCGACGACATCCTCAAAGAAGCCATCGACGCCGCCCACGCCAACGGTGCGCGCGTCACGGCGCATGTGTTCGGTGAGGAAGCGTTGCCGGGGCTGATCAACGCCGGTATCGACTGCATCGAGCACGGCACCGGGATCACCGACGACATCATCGAGCTGATGCTGGCCCACGGCACGGCGCTGGTGCCGACCCTGATCAACATCGAGAACTTCCCCGGGATCGCGGAGAAGGCGACCAAATTCCCGGCATACGCCAAACACATGCGCGATCTCTACGCGACGTGCCCGCAGCGCGTCGGCGCCGCGCACGAGGCCGGCGTACCCATCTACGCGGGCACCGACGCCGGCGGGATGATCGCCCACGGCCGCATCGCCGACGAGGTCGCCGCCCTGGGCCGGGTGGGCCTGAGCCCGACGGACGCGTTGGGCGCGGCAAGCTGGAACGCACGAAAGTGGTTGCAGCGCACCGGCTTGGAGCACGGCGCCTCGGCCGATCTCGTCTGCTACGCCGACGATCCGCGACTCCCGGGCGTCCTCGACCATCCCGACCTGGTGATCTTGCGCGGCCGGGTCTACTGACTCAGGTGTAGTGGCTGAAGCCCCAGTCGAACAACTGTCTCGCCTGCGGGTAGAGATTGCCGGTGCCGTACATCTGCACCACGACCAACCGGTGGTTCCCGCGCTGCGCGGCGCCGACGTACGTCTTGCGGGCCCGGTCCGTGTAGCCCGTCTTGCCGGCGAAATCGCCGGGGTACCCCGTCAACAGCTCGTTCTGACTGGTCAGGGTCTTGCCGGGAAACTGCGCCGACGTCTGCCGGAAAATCTCGGCGATCACCGGGTAGGTCAGCGCCGCCCGGTAGATCACCCCGAGGTCGCGCGGCGTGGTCAGCGATTCCCAGCCGGGACCGTCGAGTCCGGACGGTGAGCCGGCGCGGGTGCTGCGGGCGCCGAGCGCCGCGGCCTTGCGATTCATGGCCGCCACCGTGACGCGCTGGCCGCCGAGCATGTCGGCCAGCATGTTCGCGGCGTCGTTGCCCGACACCATGAGCAGGGCATCGAGGAGCTGGCGGACCGAGTACACCTGGCCGGGTTTGAGCCCGACGCACGAGCACTCGACCTTGGTGTGCGACTCGTTGGCCCGTCCCAGCGCGTCCGGGCGCAGGTTGTCCAGGACGACCATGGCCAACAGCGGCTTGATGGTGCTGGCCGGCGCGTACGAGCCGCCCGGATCCTGCGACGCCAGCACCTGGCCGGTATCGAGGTCGGCGACCAGCCAGGCTTTGGCCGGGCCGTTGGCGAATGCCTGTGCGCCCGTGGGTTGCCCGGTGGGTTCGGCCGTCGCGGACGGTGTGGCGATCGGCGTCACCAGTAGTGTGCCGAGGGCCAGCGCGGTCGCCGTGAACAGTTTGCGCACGAGCGCCGACGCTACGGAACCCAGGCTGCGATCAGCTCGCGCCGAGATTCCGGTCGGGTCTCGGTTGGTTCGGTCTACAGAGAGCCGACGCTGACCGAGCGGTCCTGCGCGAAGCCCCAATCGAGCAACTGCGAGGCCTGATCCCAGTAGGTCGGCCCGCCCTCGCGCACCATGCCGTACATCATCGCGATGACCAAGCGGCGGCCGCCGCGGTCGGCGGCGCCCACGTAGGTCTTCTTGGCGGCGTTGGTGAACCCGGTCTTGCCGCCGATGGCGCCCGGATACCGCTGCAGCAGCTGGTTCTCGTTGACGATCTGCTCGTTGCCGTTCTTGCCGGGGAACGTCGCGGCGGGCTGCGCGGTGATCTGCGCGAAGTACGGATTGGCCATCGCGGCCCGGAAGATGATGGCCAGGTCCCGGGGAGTGGTCCAGCCCGAACCGCCCGCGCCGTCGAGGCCCGACGGGGTGGCGGCGTGGGTGTCGACGGCGCCGATGGCGGCGGCCTTGGCGTTCATCTTCGCGACGGCGACGTCGTAGCCGCCGATCATGTCGGCCAGGGCGTTGGCGGCGTCGTTGCCCGAGGCGAGCAGCACCGCGTCCAGCAGTTGGCGCGCGGTGTACACGTGGCCGGGGACGATACCGGCGCAGTTGCACTCCACCTGGGTGTCGGCGACGGTGCCGGCCACGGTCGCGTCCAGGTTCGGCAGTTCACTGAGCGCGGTCAGCGCCAGCAGCGTCTTGATGGTGCTGGCGGGCGGATGCCGCAGGTCGATGTCCTGTCCGGCGAGAATCTGGCCCGAGTCCATGTCGGCGACGATCCACGCCGGGGCCGGCCCTGCCGGGATCTGTACCGTGCCGACCGGCTGGATGTCGGGGTCAGCGGCCGCAACCGGCGGCGCGCCGAGGAATACGAGCGTCAGGGTCGCCATGACGGCGGTTGCGAACCTTCCCATGGAGCCAGCAGCCTACTGGTGGTGTTCAATCGGTTCATGCTGAGTCTGGAAGAGATCTCGGACCGTCTGGAAATCCAACAGCTGTTGATCGCGTACTCGACGGCCATCGATACCCGCCAATTCGATGATCTGGCAAAGGTTTTCACGCCGGATGCCTACATCGACTACCGCGCGATGGGCGGCATCGACGGGCATTTCCCCGAGGTCAAGGAATGGCTGGCGCAGGTGCTGCCGAATTTCCCGGCCTATGCGCACATGCTCGGCAACTTCGACGTCACCATCACCGGCGACACCGCGAAGTCACGCACCATCTGTTTCAACCCGATGGTGCTGCCCGCGGCGGACGCCGACGCACAGCCCCAGGTGCTGTTCTGCGGCCTCTGGTACGAGGACGAGTTCGTCCGCACCGCCGAGGGCTGGCGTATGACCCGCCGCGTCGAGACTAAGTGTTTCGACCGGGTGGTCTGAGTCGCCGTTCACGGGATTTGGGCCGGTCGCGGCTGCTCTGGCAGAATGGTCGGCTGTCTGTCCGCGACCCGTTCAATGCGCCGCGCGGCGGTCACACACGTGAGGCAAGACCGGACCGGGCAATCCGCCCGAGTCGCTGAATTGCAGCGTGGCAATCATCAGGAGAAGTGCAGAACATGGCTGTCAAGATCAAGCTCACCCGGCTTGGCAAGATCCGCAACCCCCAGTACCGCATCATCGTCGCCGACGCGCGCACCCGCCGCGACGGCCGCGCCATCGAGGTCATCGGCCGGTACCACCCGAAGGAAGAGCCGAGCCTGATCGAGATCGATTCGGAGCGCGCGCAGTACTGGCTGGGCGTCGGCGCACAGCCGACCGAGCCGGTCGCCGCCCTGCTGAAGATCACCGGTGACTGGCAGAAGTTCAAGGGCCTGCCGGGCGCCGAGGGCACCCTGAAGGTCAAGGAGCCCAAGCCGTCCAAGCTGGACCTGTTCAACGCCGCGCTGGCGAACGCCGACGCCGCCCCCGGTGGCGAGGCCGTCACGCTGAAGAAGCGCAAGGACAAGAAGGAAGAAGCGGCTGAGGCTGCCGCCGAGACCGAGGCTGCCGAGGCCACTGAGGCCGAGGCCGAAGCGCCCGCCGAATGAGCAGCGTCGTCGTCGACGCCGTAGAGCACCTGGTCCGCGGGATCGTCGACAACCCCGACGATGTCCGGGTCGACATGGTGACCAGCCGCCGCGGTCGTACCGTCGAGGTGCACGTGCACCCCGATGACCTGGGCAAGGTCATCGGGCGCGGCGGCCGCACGGCCACCGCGCTGCGGACACTGGTCGCCGGCATCGGCGGCCGGGGCATCCGCGTCGACGTGGTGGACACCGACCAGTAAATATGGACCTCGTGGTCGGCCGCGTCGTCAAGGCGCACGGCATCAGCGGCGAGGTTGTCGTCGAAGTACGTACCGATGATCCCGGCGAGCGTTTCTCGCCGGGATCATCGCTGCGTGGCAAGCCCGGTGCGCGTAGCATCGAGCGCGCCGAACGTACCTATGTGATCGACGCCGTTCGTGAGCACGGCGGGCGGCTGCTGGTGAGGCTGGCCGGTGTGAACGATCGCAATGCGGCAGATGCGTTGCGCGGCACGCTGTTCCTGGTGGACTCCGCCAGCCTGCCGCCCATCGACGAGCCCGACGAGTTCTACGATCACCAGCTCGAGGGCCTCAAGGTCCGCACCGTCGACGGTGTCGACGTGGGTGTGGTGACCGAGGTGCTGCACACCCCGGGCGGCGAATTGCTGTCCATCCGAACGGAATCCGGTGCCGAGGTGCTGGTGCCGTTCGTCACCGCGATGGTGCCGACGGTGTCGCTGGCCGACGGTCTGGTGGAGATCGATCCGCCCGACGGCCTGCTCGAGTTGGATTGATACCCATGCGGATCGACGTCGTCACCATCTTCCCGGCGTATCTCGACGCGCTGCAGCAGTCCCTGCCGGGCAAGGCGATCGCCAACGGCACCGTCCAACTCGGTGTGCACGACCTGCGGAACTGGACGCATGACGTCCACAAGTCGGTCGACGATTCGCCGTACGGCGGCGGGCCCGGCATGGTGATGAAGGCGCCGGTCTGGGGTGCCGCCCTCGACGAAATCTGCACGCCGGAAACGGTTTTGGTGGTCCCGACGCCGGCGGGCCGGCTGTTCACACAGGAACACGCGCACCGCTGGACCGGCGAGAAGCACCTGGTGTTCGCGTGCGGCCGCTACGAGGGCATCGACCAGCGGGTCGCCGACGACGCCGCCCGGCGCATGCGGGTCGAAGAGGTTTCGATCGGTGACTACGTGCTGCCCGGCGGTGAGTCCGCGGCGCTGGTCATGATCGAGGCCGTGGTGCGGTTGCTGCCCGACGTCCTGGGCAATCCGGCGTCACACCAGGATGATTCGCATTCGGCGCACGTCGGGGGAGTGCTGGAGGGGCCGAGTTACACGCGGCCGCCGGTCTGGCGTGACCTCGAGGTGCCCCCGGTGCTGTTGTCGGGCGACCACGCCAAGGTCGCCGCCTGGCGCCGCGAACAGGGTCTGCAGCGGACGCGCGAGCGCCGGCCGGACCTGTTGCCCGACTAGCCCGGCTAGTTGATCCGCCCGCCCGGGAACATCGTCTTCACGGCGTTGGTGATGGTCGCGCGTGCCGTGGCGTCATCGGTGGGCTGCAGTGAGCCGATCGCCATGACGTAGCGCCGGTCGGCGCCGATCACGCCGGTGGACATGTGCATCCAGTTGTTGCCGCCCCAATCCGGCATCCAGCCCTGCTTCACCGCGACCGGTTCGCCGTACAGACCGTCCGGGATGCCGAAGCGCTGCGGGTAGCCGTCGGCGCCGGTGGGCGTGGACGCGGCCAGGTTGGCCAGGATGATGCTGGCCCGCTCGGGCGGGAGCCCGCCGGAGCCGTTCAGCAACTGGTCGTAGTAGTGCACCAGGTCGGTGGTGGTGCTCATGGTGTTCCACCACTTGCCGTCGTAGGGCACCGAGGTCCCGGTCAGCCCGTAGCGGGCCGCGACGCGGCTGACGACGCTGTTGCCGCCGCTGCGATTCCAGAACACCTCCGCCGCGGAGTCGTCCGACGAGCGCAGCATGGTGTCCAGCGACTGACGGTCGGCCGCGGTGAGCTCGATCTGGCCCTTCGCCTCCTGCAGCAGCAGATCGTCGGCGATGAACAACTTGGCCACCGACGCGATGGGCATGGCGGACTTGTTGCCGGCGGCGATCAGCTGGCCGGTGTTGCGATCGAGAACCGCGGCGCTCATCGACGCGCCGGCCGCCGCCGCATCACTGGTGGCGGTCCGTTCGCGGGCATCGAGGCCCGCCAGGGCAGCGGCGGGCTCGGTGGCCGGGGCCTCCGGCATCTCCAGGGCGGTGACGACCGGTACGACGGTCAGCGCGATCCGGTTCGGCGGCGGCGCCCCGTAGACCTTGGCCTCGCAACCAGCTGTGAGCATCACCGTTGCCGCGGCAGCGGTGATGGTCAGCAGCTTCACGTGCTGCGGGCGCATGGGTCTCCTCAGATCACGGTGGATAAAATCTGATTGATCAGCGTAACCGGTAAACGTGTGTTGGGTGTGACGACTGTGACGGTGCCGCGTGTGATGTCGGCTGCACCGGCCTGGCGGGGGTCACGATTTCGTCACCCGGCGGCTGTCTGGCACAATTGAGCAGTTGTCTGCGCTGGGCGCGGGGTCGGCGTCTGTTTCGGATGTGTCCCCGCCCGCTACGGCATCCGACCAACGTCCGTAAAGAGAATGGCTTTTCCGTCGCGCCGCATGGTGTCCGGCGGCTGTAGCCCGCGAGTTAGCAAGGAAGTGTCACCGATGAAAACGCTGGACTTCGTCGACCAGGCGTCGCTGCGCGACGACATCCCGGCCTTCAACCCCGGCGACACCCTCAATGTGCACGTCAAGGTCATCGAGGGCAACAAGCACCGCATCCAGGTGTTCAAGGGCGTCGTGATCCGTCGTCAGGGTGGCGGCATCGGTGAGACCTTCACCGTCCGCAAGGAGAGCTACGGCGTCGGCGTCGAGCGGACCTTCCCGGTGCACTCGCCGAACATCGACCACATCGACGTCGTCACCCGCGGTGACGTCCGTCGCGCCAAGCTGTACTACCTGCGCGAGCTCCGTGGCAAGAAGGCCAAGATCAAGGAAAAGCGCTGAGCTTGTTCGGCGACTCTTCCGCCGAGCTGATTAGCCTGGTGCCGTGACCGGCCCAAGCGAAGACAGCACCACTCCGGACAGTCCGGCGACGGACGACGCCGACACGACAGCGACCGCCGACTCGGTCAAGGCAGACGAGGCCCGCAAGGCCGAAGATGCCGACGAGAAGCCGAAGTCGAAGCTGGCCGCGCTGCGTGAGGGCGTCGTCCTCGTCGTCACTGCGGTGCTGCTGTATTACCTCGTGCTGACGTTCGTCGCGCGGCCGTACCTGATTCCGTCGGAATCCATGGAGCCCACGCTGCACGGCTGCAGCGGCTGCGTCGGCGACCGCATCATGGTGGACAAGCTGACCTACCGGTTCAGCTCGCCGGAGCCGGGCGACGTGGTGGTCTTCAAGGGCCCGCCGAACTGGAACATCAGCTACAAGTCGATCCGTTCGGACAATCCGACGATGCGCTGGATTCAGAATGCGCTCTCGGTCGTCGGCTTCGTGCCGCCCGATGAGAACGATCTGGTGAAGCGCGTCATCGCCGTGGGTGGTCAGACCGTGCAGTGCCGCAACTCGACGGGACTGACGGTCGACGGCAAGAAGCTCAAGGAGCCGTACCTGGACCCGGCGACCATGATGGTCGACCCGGCGACAGATCCGTGCCTGGGCAACGAGTTCGGCCCGGTGAAGGTGCCGGACGGTCGGCTCTGGGTGATGGGCGACAACCGCACCCACTCGGCGGACTCGCGCGCGCACTGCACGAACACACCGGCGGACGCCATCAACGCGCTGATGTGCACCGGTGACCCGACCGCGGGTACCGTGCCCGTCGCCAACGTGATCGGCAAGGCCCGGTTCATCGCGTGGCCGCCGTCGCGCTGGGGTGGTGTCGTCACGGTCAATCCGCAGACCGGTCAATAAGGTTCTTCGGTGTCCGTTTGGCCGCCTCGCACGGTGATCCGCAAGTCCGCGGGCCTGCGCACGCTGGAGTCGGCGCTGTACCGCGGTGGCCTCGGCCCGGTGGCCGGGGTCGACGAGGTCGGCCGTGGGGCCTGCGCCGGCCCGCTCGTCGTGGCGGCCTGTGTGCTGGGCCCGAATCGGCTGGAAAGCCTGGCCGCCCTTGATGATTCGAAGAAGCTGAACGAAGCCGAACGGGAACGGCTGTTCCCGTTGATCCGGCGTTACGCGCTCGCGTACCACGTGGTGTTCATCCCGTCGGTCGAGGTCGACCGGCGCGGGGTGCACATCGCCAACATCGAGGGCATGCGCCGCGCGGTCGCGGGCCTGTCCGTGCGGCCGGGCTACGTGCTCTCCGACGGGTTCCGGGTGCCGGGCCTGTCGGTGCCGTCGCTGCCGGTGGTCAGCGGGGACGCCGCGGCGGCCTGTATCGCCGCCGCCAGCGTGCTGGCCAAGGTGAGCCGCGACCGCCTGATGGTCGAGATGGACACCGTGCACCCGGGCTACGGGTTTGCGGTACACAAGGGGTACAGCACCGCTGCCCACACCGCGGCGCTGGCCGAACTGGGACCCTGCCCCGAACACAGATTCTCGTTCGCCAATGTGCGCAAGCTCGCTGCCAACCCGGCGATAGGGCAGCGCTGCCGATCCGGGTAGGGGAAAATGGGAACCGGCCGCCGATCCGAACAAGACATGGCCCTGCAACACCGAGTAAACCGAAGGACCGCTGAACTGATGAGTCTGTGCCGATGAGTGCCGAGGATCTCGAGAAGTATGAAACCGAGATGGAGCTCTCGCTGTACCGCGAGTACAAGGACATCGTCGGGCAGTTCAGTTACGTCGTCGAGACGGAGCGGCGGTTCTATCTGGCCAACAGCGTCGAGCTGATCCCGCGCAACGCCGACGGAGAGGTCTACTTCGAGCTGCGTCTGGCCGACGCCTGGGTCTGGGACATGTACCGGCCGGCGCGGTTCGTCAAGCAGGTCCGGGTCATCACCTTCAAAGATGTCAACATCGAAGAGGTCGAGAAGCCCGAGCTGCGCCTGCCCGAATAGCCCGTGCCGACCCTCGGCGAGCTGTTCGCCGTCATCGACCTGGCCGGTGTCCTGACCAACGCGATCCTGGGCGGCATCGTCGCCCGCGACGAGCGCATGGATCCGATCGGTTTCCTGACGCTGGCACTGCTGTCCGGGCTGGGCGGCGGCATCATCCGCGACACCCTGCTGCAGCACGGACCGCCGGTGGCGCTCACGGACTTTCGCTACGCGCTGTGCGCGGTGATCGGCGCGGCGATCGCGTTCCTGATGCCGATCGGCGGTCGCGGCTGGCAGGCGGTGTTTCCCTACGTGGACGCGCTGGCCCTCGGTTGTTGGGCGACCGCCGGTGCGCAGAAGACGTTGGCGCTGGGGCTCGGCTGGGTGCCGGCCCTGCTGCTGGGCACCATCACGGCGGTCGGCGGCGGCGCATTGCGGGATCTCACGACGCACCGGGTACCGCAGATTTTCGGTGGCAACACGCTGTACGCGACGAGCGCGCTCGCGGCCAGCGCGGTGGTGGCCGCGTTCTGGAACCTCGGGCTGGCGCAGACCGGCGTCCTGGTGGGCACCGCGGTCGGGGCCGGACTGTGCCTGATCTCGCGTCGCCGTGGCTGGCAGCTGTGGGGTGGACTGTCGTGGGAGTACAGCTTCAGCCGCAAGCCGGGGCAGCGGCTGCCGCATGTGTCGGTGCGGATGGTGCGGGACGACGCCGGCGGCGCCACCGGCGACGGTCAGCGGTAGCGCAGCTCCAGTCGTAGGTGCCGGCGGACCATGAGGCTCGGCACCCATTCGGCGCCGGCGAGTTCGAACCAGTTGGTGGCCTCGAGCAGCGTGGTGATCCCGATGCGCGCCTCGGTGCGGGCCAGCGCCGCGCCGACGCAGAAATGCAGGCCCTTCCCGAACGCCAGGTGATTGCGCAGGTTCGGCCGGCCCAGTTGCAGCCGGTCGGGGTCGTCGAAGGCCGCCGGGTCGCGGTTTGCCGACCCCCAGAGCAGGAGCAGGTGACCGTCTTTGGGCAGCGGAACACCCGCCAGCGTGGTGTCCCGCCGGATGTGCCGGTGATGGTTGCGAAACGGCGACTCCAGTCGCAGCGTCTCCTCCAGGAGCGCGGGGACCAGTTGCGGGTCACGGCGCACCTGTTCCTGGACGTCGGGGTGGGTGGCGAGGAGCCGCGCGGCGTTGCCCATCAGCCCGGCGGTGGACTCGCCGCCGGCGCCGACCAATTGCAGCAGCATCAGCACCGCCACCTCGGCCGTGACGGTGTTCTGGGCCACCGCACGGGTGAGGTCACCCAGCAGGTTGTCGCCCGGATTCTCCTGTGCTTCAGCGAATTTGGCGTACAGGTAGCCGGCGAGTTGTGCCGATGTCTCGACCGCGGTGCCGATGTGCTCGAGGTCGAAGACGCCGCTGAGCAGTTCGGTGCTGCCGTAGCCCCACTGCACCAGCTGCGGCACATCGCCGTCGGGCAGGCCGATGAGCCTGGCGACCAACGTCATCGGCAGGCGGTCGCCGATGGCGGACATCCACTCGATGCGGCCGTCCGCCGCCGCGTCGTGCCACAGCTGCCGGGCGATGTCGGCGATCGCCGGCTCGAGGGCCCGAATCCTCTTGGCCACCAACGCCGGTAGCACCAGTTTGCGTTCGTGCGCATGACGCGGGTCGTCACCGGTGGCGAGGACATGTCCGGCGGTGTCGACGGCTCCCATGTCGAAGGTTCCGGGCCGAACCGTCCCGGTCTGCGCTCCGGCATTCACCAGGGTGGCGGTCAGGTTGGAGGAGAAGTCCTCCGGGCGGCCGACGGCTTCCTGTACGGCATCCCAGTTGGTGGCCAGATAGAAGTCGGTGCCGGGCACGCGGTGTACCGGACCGGCCAGGCGGAGCTGCGCATAACAGTCATACGGATCGTCCAGCGTGGACGGGCTGAGCAGATCTGAAACTAGTTGCACGCCTTGAGTTTTGGGCTCGCGTAACGGCATGTCAAGGCCGGAATTCGGCTGTCTCACGCACGGTCTGCGAGCTGCGGTGATGCAGACGGATTGAGAAATTTCGTCTCGCTATGAGACAAATCAATAGATTAGTATCAGGCGGATGGATTGGCTGATCGGCGCCGACCGCCGCGACGCGGGCATCGAACGCATCTATGCCGCCGCGGCCGCGAGCGCCGCGGCCCGAGGCCTGGACCGGTTGAACATCGACGAGGTCGCCGCCAGCGTGGGCTGTTCGCGCGCCACGGTGTACCGGCACGTCGGCGGCAAACAGGCGCTGCGCGACGGGGTGCTGGCGCGTGCGGTCATGCGGGTCGGGCAGGAGATCGCACAGGCGGTGGCCGGGCAGACCGGGCCCGAGCGGATCGCGGCGGCCGTGCTGACGTCCCTGCGGGTGGTCCGGGCGGACCCGCTGGCCTCGGGTGTGGTGCGTGCCGGAGCCCTCGTCGACTTCGACTCGCCCCGGCTCTCACAGGCGGCGGCCGAGCTGACGGGCATCACGGATCCGCTGCTCGCGGACTGGATCGTGCGGGTCGTGCTGTCGTTGCTGTGCTGGCCATTGGCCGACGAAAAGGCCGAAGAGCTGGTGGTACGCCGGTATGTGGCCGCCGTAGCCCCGCCGGCGGGTGGTAAATGACTGTCCCGACAGGCGGTCATGACTGGGGCCTTTGCGGCAATAGATTGTTAGGCTAAACAGATGGCAAGCAAGCCGCAGAGCAAACCGTCGCTGGCGGCGACGAGTTGGACGCTGCTGGGCATGTTGTCGTACGAAGAGGAACTCAGCGGCTACGACATCAAGAAGTGGATCGACTGGAGCGTCGGTTTCTACTACTGGAGCCCGTCGTACAGCCAGATCTACACCGAGCTGAAAAAGCTTGAGGGACTTGGCTATCTCGAGTCCCGCGTCGAGCAGGACGAAGGCCTGCGCACGCGCCGTCTGTACAAGATCACCGAGTCCGGCATGGCTGCCGTGACCGACTGGACCAACAACGCTCCCGTCGACCCGCCGGTGCTCAAACACAGTGTGCTGCTGCGGGTTACGTTCGGCCACCTGAGCAACCCGACCCGGCTGCGGGAGCTGCTCGAGCAGCACGTCGCCTACTGCGAGGCCATGGAGCGGCAGGCCGCCGAGGACTCCGACGGCGCCAAGGCCCAGCCGGTGTGGGCGTATTCGGTGATCGCGCTGCGCTGGGCGGCCAAGTACTACGCCGCCGAGCGGGAACTGGCGCTCGAACTGATGAAGGACATCGACGACGCCGACGCGGTGCTACAGACCGCGGCGAAAGGCGTTGCGGGCATGCCGCGTTCGATGCCGGGCCTGTGGCGTGAGGTCGAGCGCGAGGTTCAGGGCCGCCACGACGTCTAGAGGATCGCGGCGATGTCGTTCTTGAGGGCTTCGGAGTCGGTGCCGAAAACCGCTTGGACACTGTTGCCGACCTCGATGACGCCCGCGGCGCCGAGACTCTTCAGCCGGTCCTGATCGACCTTGCTCGTGTCGGCGACCTCGATGCGCAGCCGCGTGATGCACGCGTCGACGGCGACGAGGTTGCCCCGCCCACCGAAGGCCGCGATCACCTGCTCCGGCCTCGAGTCCGCGCCTTCGCCGAGATTCGCCTGCTCCTCGGCTTCGAATTCGGTATCCGGCTCCCGGCCCGGGGTCCGCAGATTCCACTTCGTGATGGCGAACCGGAACAGCACGTAGTAGACGACGAAGAAGACGACACCCATGCCGATGAGCAGCGGGATGTTCTTCGCGGCCGGGGCGGTGCCGTAGAGGAGGAGGTCGGCCAGTCCCGCGGAGAAGGAGAAGCCGAGGTGGATGTCGAGTAGGTACGCGATCGCCAACGACAGCCCGGTCAGCACGGCGTGGATGACGTACAGCGGGAACGCCACGAACATGAACGAGAATTCGAGCGGCTCGGTGACCCCGGTCAGCAGCGCCGTCAGCGCCGCGGCCGACAGGATGCCGACGGCGACCTTCCGCTGTTTCTTGTCGGCAACGTGGATCATCGCCAGGGCGGCGGCCGGCAATCCGAACATGAGCACCGGGTAGAACCCCGATGTGAGGATGCCCGCGGTCGGGTCGCCCGAGGCGAAGCGTGTGAGTTCACCCGTGACGACGTGGCCGTCGGGAGTCTGGTAGTCACCGTAGAGGAACCACACGTAGGAATTCGGGATGTGGTGCAGGCCCAGGGGGATCAGCATGCGGTTGGCGAATCCGTAGACGAAGGCGCCGAAGGCCCCAGAACCGCCGATGAACCTGCCCAGGCCGGTCAGGCCCGCGTCGAACAGCGGATAGCAGTAGCTCATCGCGAACGCGAGGAACAGGCAGGCGATCGACACCACGATGGGGACGAACCGCCTGCCCCCGAAAAACCCGAGGTACGCGGGTAATTGGATGGTGTGGTAGCGGTCGAAGAGCCACGCGGTGAGCAGGCCGACCACGATTCCCGCGAACACGCTGTAGTTGATCTGGGCCTGGGCGCCTGCCTTGTCGACCTCGCCGGCCAGCACGACGGGCGACATGGTCTTGAACACCGACTGCACCACGAGGTAGCCGACGACGGCGGCCAGCGCTGTCGAGCCGTCGGCCTTCCTGGCGAACCCGATGGCCACGCCGACGGCGAACAGCAGCGGGAGGTTGGTGAACAGTGCGTCGCCGGCAGCGCTCATCGCGTGGACGAACGGCCCGATGACGGGGGCCTTGATCTTGCCCAGCAGGTCGTCCTGGCCCAGCCGGAGGAGGATTCCCGCCGCGGGCAGCACGGCGATCGGCAGCATGAGGCTCTTGCCGAGCCGTTGCAGCTGAGCGAAGCCGGGGATGCGCAGGTCCGACTTTTCCTGTGCACCTGAGATTTTCGCTGTGCCGTTCATGTGCGAGACCCTTCTCTGCCGCAGAAACGCCACTCGGCGCGAGAGCTTTGCGGCAGCTTAGACGAGAACCTGCGTCCGTGAGAGCTCGTTCGGCGGCGCTCGTATTGTGGGAGCGCACGAACAGAGGAGATGCGCCAGTGAGTCAGACGTCAGTTCTCGCCCCGGTCGCGGGGCGCGCGGTTCGGCTCGAGGACGTCCCGGACCCCGTGTTCTCGGCGGGCATGGTCGGCTACGGCGCCGCGATCGACCCGCCGCGCGGGGTGATCGAGGCCGTCGCCCCGGTCACCGGCAGACTCCTGAAACTCATGCCGCACGCCTACGTCGTCCTGACCGCGGACAACGTGGGCGTTCTCGTGCACCTCGGCCTGGACACCGTCACGCTCAACGGTGACGGTTTCACGGCTCATGTCAGTCAGGGTGACGACGTCACCGCGGGGCAGGTCGTCATCGGCTACGACGTGCCCGCGGTCGAGGCCAGGGGGCTCAATCCCATTGTCGCGGTGGTGGTGATGGACGAACGGGTGCCGGAGAACGTGACCTTGTCGGCCGCGGTCACCTCCGGTGCGGACATCGAGTGCGGGGCAAGCCTTTTCACCGCGAGCAAGGTAAGGAAGGATTGACCGGTGGCAGATCGCAATGTGCTCGGTGCTCCGCTGGAACCGTGTGGCACCGAACCGCTGACGGGCTTCTACCGTGACGGCTGCTGCTCGACCGGGCCCGAGGACGCCGGCCGGCACACCATCTGCGCCGTCGTGACCGGGGAGTTCCTGGCGCACCAGCGTTCGATAGGCAACGACCTGTCCACGCCGATGCCGGAGTACCGCTTCCCGGGCCTGTCGCCCGGCGACCGCTGGTGCGTGACCGCGGTGAACTGGCTGCGGGCGCACAACGACGGATACGCGGCACCGGTGGTGCTCGCCTCCACACACGAGCGGACGCTCGAGGTCGTGCCGCTCGAGGTGCTCCAGGCGTACGCCGTCGACGTACCCGACGACCTCGGCGGGCTCTGAGCTCTACAACTTCCCGGCGGCATCCCGTCCGGCGATGTAGCCGTACACCAGGCCCTGCGCGATGGTCGCGCCCGCGCCCGGGTAGACGGCGCCGAAGGCGTTGGCCGCGGTGTTCCCCAGCGCGTACAGGCCTTCGATGACGCCGCCGTCCTCCCGGCGGACCCGGCCGCGCTCGTCGGCCACCACGCCACCGCAGGTGCCGAGGTCGCTCAGCGTCATCTTCACCGCGTAGAACGGGCCCTTGACCAGCGGGCGCAGGTTCGGGTTGGGCGTCACCGTCGGATCGCCGTAGTAGCGGTCGTAGGCGCTCAGACCACGTTCGAAATCGGGATCGATGCCGGCGGCCGCGCTCTCGTTGAATCGCGTCATGGTCCGCTCGAAATCGGCGGCCGGGACTCCCATCTGGGCTGCCAGATCGGCGAAGTTGGTGGCCTTGGCGGCGATACCGGCCCGGTACCAGGACTTGGGCAGCGGCATCCGCGGGAACGAGCCGGCGGCGAAGACGTAGCTGTTGCGGTACTTCTGGTCGAACACGATCCACATCGACTCGACGGGCGTGCCGGCCCGCTCGAGTTCGAGCACGCGCTGGCCGAACGACATGTAGTCGGTCGACTCGTTGGCGAAGCGCTTGCCGTCCTGATCGACGATGAGTGAGCCGGGCAGCGAGCGCTCGGCCAGCAGCACGGCGGGCGGGCGGCCGTTCGCGGACGCGACGGCCGGGAACCACCAGGCCTGGTCCATCAACGCCGTGGCGGCACCGAGGTCGGTGGCCGCGCGGATGGCCTCACCGGTGTTGGAATCGGCGCCGAGGCTCTCGTGGTCGCCGAGCGAATCGGACTGGTACTTGTGGCGCATCGCCATGTCGTGATCGAAGCCACCGGCCGCCAGCACCACACCGCGCGTCGCGGTGACGGTGACCTCACCGCCGCCGTGCGACAGCACCGCGCCGGTGACGCGCTGACCGTCGCCGGTCAGCCGGACCAGCGATGTGTCGGTCCAGATGGGGATGCCGGCGCGCAACACACCGGCGAACAGCCCGGCCGCCAGCGCCTGGCCACCGGCGATGTACTCGCGTCCCAGCAGCTTGCCGCCGACGCCCTGCGCGAGCCGTTTGGCGATGAGCGGCAAGCCTTTTCGCGGCACCCGCGCCATCAGGTTCATCCATTTGTAGTCCGCGCCGGTCGTCGGCATCGGGACCTTGACCTCCATGACACCGCCGCGCAGCCGGTCCCGGTAGGCGCCCAGCACGCCGGCGTCGAGCGGGCGGCATTCGCAGGTGCGCCCGGTGGCGCGGCCGCCCGGTCGCTCGGGGTGGTAGTCGGAGTACTCGCGGGCCCAGAACAGCCGCATCGGGGTGGTGCGGCCCAGCATGTCGACGGTCGCGTTGACGTGCTGCAGGAAGCCCGCCGAGCGGGCCGCCGGTGCGGTGCCGTCGACGACGGCGTCGAGGTACGTCGCGGCGCGGTCGGCGGTGTCGGCGGTGCCCTTGTCGGTCAGCAGGGGAGTCGTCGGCAGCCACAGGGCGCCACCCGAGCGGGCGGTGGACCCGCCGATGTCGGAGGCCTTCTCGACAACCAGGACGTTCAGCCCCGATTCATGACCGCTCAGCGCGGCGGCCAGGCCGGTACCGGAACCGATCACCAGCAGATCGACGGTGGTGTCGGTGATGTCGAGGCCGGCCGGAATCGTGGCCGCGGCAGATGTCGTCACGGCCGCCAAGCGTATTGCGACAGACCGATTTCCGGCCTCGGGCGTCCCTGCCAGCGGGAGAACGCGTGCATTGCGCACCCCGTTGCTGTTAGACCTGAAACATCAAACTGCAGCCCAGTTTTCAATGTGAGGATGGTCATCAGATGTCGGTGGAGGATGTCGATGTTCGCCAGATCGAAGCCGGTGAAGCGCCGACCCGGTTCGCCCGTGGCTGGCACTGCCTTGGCCTGACCAAGGACCTCGGTGACGGCAAACCGCACTCGATCAAGGCCTTCGGGCAGAAGCTCGTCGTGTTCCGCGGCGCGGACGGCCGGCTCAACGTGCTGGACAGCTACTGCCGCCACATGGGTGGTGACCTGAGCCAGGGCACTGTGAAGGGCAATGAGATCGCCTGCCCGTTCCACGACTGGCGCTGGGGCGGCGACGGTAAATGCAAGTTGGTGCCGTATGCCAAGCGCACCCCGCGGCTGGCACGTACCGCGAAGTGGGAGACCCTCGAGCAGGACGGGATGCTGTTCATCTGGAACGACCCCGAGGGCAGCGCGCCGCCGGCGGAGAACTACATCCCGCGCATCGAGCAGGCGGGCAGCGATGAGTGGACCGATTGGCATTGGTACACAACGGTTGTCAACGTCAACTGCCGCGAGATCATCGACAACGTCGTCGACATGGCGCACTTCTTCTACATCCACGGCGCGGTGCCGTCGCACTTCAAGAACATCTTCGAGGGCCAGGTCGCGACGCAGTACATGAACGGCGGTGGTCGCGAGGACATGCAGGGCACCGAAGGTGCGAAGATGCTCGGCTCGACGTCGGTGGCGTCGTACTACGGGCCGTCTTTCATGATCGATGACCTGACGTACCACTACCCGGACGCCGACCACAAGACCATCCTGATCAACTGTCATTACCCGATCGACTCGAATTCCTTTGTGCTGCAGTACGGAATCATCGTGAAGAAGATGGCGGGCCTGCCCGAGGAGGCGGCCGTGGCGACGGCGCACGCGCTCGGTGACTGGGTGAAGCAGGGCTTCGAGCAGGACGTGCAGATCTGGAAGAACAAGGCGCGCATCGACAATCCGCTCCTGGTCGAGGAGGACGGCCCGGTCTACCAGCTGCGCCGGTGGTACGAGCAGTTCTACGTCGACGTCGCGGATGTGGTGCCGGAGATGACCGACCGTTTCGAATACGAACTGGACACCACCGTCCCGCGTGAGGCGTGGACCAAGGAGATGGAAGCCAACATCGCAGCAGCACGGGCCGCGGAGTCGGTCTGATGACCGCGCGGCCCGACATCCGGCTGGCCGATATGCCGATGGTGCCGGTGGCCTGCCGTGCCTGTGGCGCAGAGGTGTTGGCGCGCAAGGGCAGCTGGCAGCAGACCAGCGTGCAGTGGACGCGCGAGTCGGCTGCGCGGTGCGAGGAGCGCCGGCGGGCCGAGTGTCTGCCGGGCCGGATCTTCCTGGCGTGCGGCCAGTTGAAGGAGTCCATCGCGGATGCGGTGGCGGCCGGTGTCGTGCACGTCGTTGAGGACGAACTGGGCGTGGCACCATAGCCGCATGAGCTCAGACAAGCGGGTCGCGGTCGTCACCGGTGCCAGCCGGGGCGCCGGCAAGGGTATTGCCGCGGCGTTGGTGGCCGACGGGTGGACGGTGTACCTGACGGGCCGTACCGTCACCGATCCCGGCGACGGCGGTATCGCCGTGCCGGTGGATCACCGCGACGACGACGCCGTGGCCGCGTTGTTCGCGCGGGTGGCCGACGAGGCCGGACAGCTCGATCTGCTGGTCAACAACGCCGCCGTGGTGCACGACAACCTCGTCGACCCGAAGCCGTTCTGGGAGAAGCCGATCGGCCTCGGTGACGTGCTCGACGTCGGTCTGCGGTCGGCGTATGTGGCGTCGTGGCACGCCGCCCCGCTGCTGGTGGCACGGGGCCGTGGCCTGATCGCGTTCACGTCGTCGCCGGGCGGGGTGTGTTACATGCACGGCCCGGCCTACGGCGCGCAGAAGGCCGGCGTGGACAAGATGGCCGCCGACATGGCCGTCGACTTCCACGGCACGGGGGTGTCGACGTTGTCGATCTGGATGGGCATCCTGCTCACCGACAAGTTCAAGCAGGCGTTCGACGCCGAGACGCTGGCCAAGGCCGCCGGTAATTTCGAGACGCCGGAGTTCATCGGGCATGTGATCAACGCGCTGTATCAGGACCCGGACCTGGACGGCATCAGCGGGCAGACCGTGATCGCCGCGGAAGAAGCCCAGCGCTACGGCATCACCGACGTCGACGGGCGCACGCCGCCGTCGCACCGGGCGATGCTTGGTGATCCGCGGGTGCCCAGCGACGTGGTCGTCCGCTGAGCACCCGCGGAAGTTCGTGGCGCGTCAGCAGTGCGCGCCGCCGTCGATCCGGATCTCGGTGCCGGTGAGGAACGCGCCGTCATCGGAAGCCGCCATGGCGACCACCGCGGCGACCGCGCTGGGATCACCCAGGTTCGCGTCGTTGCCGGTGTTGAGCATCGGGACCTGCTTGGTCCACAGCCCGTAGTCGGTGCCTTCCGGCATCTTGGCGAACGTGCCGTTCGCCAGCGGGGTGGAGACACCGCCGGGCTGGATGTTCACCGCGCGCAGTCCCTGCTTGGCGTATTCGAGCGCCAGTGAGTGGGTGAAGCTCAGGATGCCGCCCTTGCTGGCGGAGTAGGCCGCCATATAGGGGTGGGCATAGCTCGCCGAGGTCGAGGTGAAGTTGATGACCACCCCGCGCCCCGATGCCAGCAGCGCGGGCAGTGCCTGGCGGGTCATGAGGAAGGTGCCGGTGAGGTTGACCGCGATGATGCGGTTCCAGTCCGCCAGCGTGATCTCGTGGGTGTGTGAGCACGTCTCGATCGCGGCGACGTTGACCAGCACGTCCAGGCCGCCCATGTCGGCGATGGCGGCGTCGACGCCCTTGATGACGTCCGCTTCGGACGAGATGTCGAGCACCGTGGTGGTGAGACGCGCTGCGGTGCCGGCCTTTTCGGCGGCTTCCTTGGTACGGGCCAGGCCTTCGGCGGAGATGTCGCACGCGACGATGGTGCCGCCCTCGTCGAGCAGACGGGCCACGGTGGCCTGTCCGATGCCGGACCCGGCGCCGGTCACGATGACCCGGCGGTCGCTGAATCTATCCATGCTGCAAGTCCTTTCGTTGCCGAAGGATTCTTGCGGCACCGGTGTCCGGCTGGACGGCTGTGGTCCGGTCACCGGGATGTCTTCTCAGCCCGCGGTCGGCGTCAGCTTGCGGACGGTGCCGAAGAGGTCGGTGCTGTACAGCGCCTGCGGGTCCCAGCCCGGGCCCGCGCCGAAGCGCACCGAGGTACTGCCGAACATGCCAGAGGCCAGGATGCACGCGGCGTGGCGTTCGGGATCGATGCGGACGATGTCGCCGCCGTCCATCGCCAGGTAGATGAGGCCGTCCGGACCGACCGTGAGGTCATCGGGGAATCCGAACAGCCCGAACAGGCCCAGGTTGACGGTTCGGATGTGGCTGGGGTCGGTGACGTCCACGATGGCCAGGGTGCTGACGGGTTGCAGGTCCATCGAGGCGATGACGGTGTGGTGCGCGGTGTCGTATGTCAGGCCATTGGCCATGGTCACCGAGGGTGCGAGGCGGCTTTCGCGGGTGCCGTCGGCACTGATCCTGGTCAGCCCGGTGGTCCAGCCGATGTTGCGGGAGACGACGAACGAACCGTCGGGCAATCGGACCATGCCGTTGGGCATGGTGAGTTTGGTCGCGACCGTCGTCAGCACGCCGCTGCCGAGATCCACGCGGGCGATGCCGCCGTCCTTCGCGCCGAAGACTCCGGAGAGAAAGCTGTTGCCGGTGGTGAAGTATGCCGCCCCGTCGGCGACGGTGATGCTTCCCGGCGCAGCAACATTCGGTACGAAGGTGCTGCCCTTGCCGTCGGGGGTGAGGCGGTACAGCTGCCCGGAACTGCCGACGGTGCGTGAGACGAGCATGGTGCCCGCGCCGTCGAACGCGAGGTTTTCCAGGGAGCCCAACCCACTTGCGACGGTGGTGGCGCGCCACGGGCACCGGGTGATCGCCACGGCGGACGCCGGTGCCGGCGGTGCGCCGACGACGGCCAGCAGCGCCAGCGCCGCGGCCGATGCCAACCGGGCGGCGGTGCCGCGTCTGCGGCTTCGGATCGCACGAATCATGGTTTCCCCGTCTGTGAGTACGAGGTCGTACTCGCACGTCAGGGCGCAGTACGATAACGTACTGGGATGCGCAACACCGAGGACGACGACGCCCGTCAGCGATTCGTCGACGCGCTCGCGGCATTGATTGGCGAACGCGGCTACGCCGCGACGTCCGTCGTCGACATCGTGCGCAAGGCGCAGGCCTCCAAGACCACCTTCTACCTGCACTTCGCGAACAAGCAGGAGTGCTACCTGGCGCTGCTGGCCTCGGTGACCGATGATCTGGTCGCCGACATCCGGGCGGCCGTCGATTCAGATGCGCACTGGCACAATCAGATTCGGCAGATGTTCACGGCCTACATCGCGCATCTCACGGCGCGCCCGGCGATTTCGCTGAGCTGGATACGCGACCTGCCCGCGTTGGGCGCGGCCGCCCGTCCGATTCAGCGGCGAAACTTCGCCGAACTCGCCGCTCTGCTCGGCGAACTCGCCGCCAACCCGGGATTTCAGCGGGCCGGGCTGCCGCCCATCACCGGGCCCAAGGCCGTGATGCTGCTGGCCGGCGTGCGCGAGCTTGCCGCGCAGACCGCCGAAGACGATCTGGACATCGAGACCGTCATCGGCCCGGCCACCGACATCGCGATCAGCATCCTGTCGGCAGGGCAGTGATCCGGTTCAGTTCTCGATCGCGTCGGCGGGAACACGACTGTCGACGCTCGTCGGCGCCGGGGTCGCGGGCTCGGCGTCAGGGGTGTTGCGCCGTCGGACCACCTCGAACGAAACGAGGATGACGGCCAGGGTGACACCGCTCATCAGGAACTGCGAGCGGGTGTCGGGGAGGAACGCCATCGCCAGGATGACGGTCGCCATGAGCGCGATGGTGGCGTAGCTCAGCCACGGGAACAGCCACATCGTCAGCTTCAACGTGCCGGGCCGCGTCCGCTCGATGCGGCGGCGCAGGACGACCTGCGATATCGCGATGATCAGGTAGACGAACAGGGCGACGGCGCCGTAGGAGTTGATCAGGAAGTTGAACACCACGTCGCCCCACACGTAGGTCGCGGCGACCGATGCGTAGCCGACGGCGGTGCCCAGCAGGATCGCACGGCGCGGGACGCCGCTCGGGGACAGCTTGGTGAAGAACCGGGGCGCGTCACCAGAGGTGGTGAGCGCGAACAGCATTCGCGACGTCGTGTACAGCGCGGAGTTGAGGCAGGACAACACCGCCGTGAGCACGATGAAGTTCATGATCGTCGCGACGCCCGGGATGCCCAGAACGGTGAGCACCGAGGCGTAGGGACTGATGCTGACGCTCTTGGTGTTCCAGGGCTGGATGGCCACTACCACGAGGATCGAGCCGACGTAGAACCCGATGATGCGGAAGACGATCGACTTCATCGCCCGCGTCACCGCCCGCTCGGGTTCGTCGGATTCGGCGGCGGCGATGGTGACGATCTCGGCGCCCGTGTAGAACGCGACGCACGGTACGACGGCCGCCAGGACCGCGCCCCAGCCCAGCGGCGCGAAGCCGCCGTGGTCGATCAGGTTGGCCAGGCCGGGTGTGGAGTGCGGCCACAGTCCGGTGATCCACAGCGCGCCCATGCCCAGGAACACCACGATGGCAATGACTTTCACCGACGAGAACCAGTACTCGAACTCGCCGAACGAGCGCGCCGAGACCAGGTTGCTTGCGGTGAGGGCCAGCATCAGACCGAGGCTGAGCACCCACAACGGCACCGCGGGCAGCCAGAGATGCAGGATGCGGCCGCCCGCAACGGCTTCGACCGCGACCACGATGACGAAGAAGTACCAGTACATCCAGCCGGTGACGAAACCGCCACGGCGCCCGAGCGCCTGCCTGGCGTAGACGTAGAACGAGCCGACCACCGGTTGCGCCACCGCCATCTCGGCGAGCATCCGCATGATCAGCAGGGTGATGATGCCGGCGATCAGGAACGACACGATGGCCGCGGGCCCGGCGCTGCCGATCACGACGCCGCCGACGAAGAGCCCCGCGCCGATCACTCCGCCGAGGGCGATCAGGTTCAAATGCCTGCGCCGCAGGCCTTTCGCCAGCTGCGCATCACTGGCCTTGATCTCTGAACTCACCACTGACGCGACGATGCCGCAGTTCGGTGCGCCGGCCCATGGTTGTGGTCACCGTGCGTTAATCCCGCGTCAACCGCGGACCGGCACGGCGAGCGCCCAACCCAGGACGGCGGTGGCGGCGGTGTTGGCCACTGCGCGGATAATGTTCCAGCGCACCCACGACGACTCGAACTGCTGGCGCAGTGACGCGAGATCGGCGGCACTGGTCGAGCCGGCCGCGGTGGCGAGCTTGTCGTTGAGTGGCACGTTGACCACTGATGTGACGGCGAGACTGGCGAGGTTGAGGGCCAGGCCGATGCCGATCCAGATCAGCACCGGGCGGGCGCCGGGCTTGACGTAGAACGCCCCGGCCAGGGCGGTGAAGCCGACCGACCCGAGGAAGGTCAGCAGGAACGGCGGATTGACGATGACGACGTTGATCTTGTTCATGACGTCGATGAAGGTCCGGTCGTCGAACGCGCCGAGTGCGGGCAGCACCGACACCGCGTATGCGTAGTAGAGGCCCGCGAGCAGCCCGGAGGACAACAGCGCGACGATGAGCGCCGTCGTGCCGAGGGGCTGGGGGAGCTTGGTGAATGTCATGAGCTGACGGTATTGCTCGACCCGCCGTGGTCGCTGCGCGTGCAGGACCGCGCGCCGCTCACCATCGTGGTGGTCGCCCGCGGGTCGGCGACCGTCATCCCGGATGGTGCCGTCGGCCGGCGACTCGAAGCGGGCGACATCGCGATCTGCCGCGGGCCCGACTGCTACACCGTCGCCGATGACGCGGCGACCGCGCCCGAAGTCGTCGTGCACCCGGGGCAGGTCACCACGACCATCGATGGTGAACCACTGTGTGAGGCACTGAGTCTGGGGATCCGGAGCTGGGGCACCCGACCTGACGCGCAGACCCTGTTGATCACCGGCGCCTACGAAGAAGTGGGTGCGGTCTGCCGCAGGCTGCTGACCGCGCTGCCACCGCTGGTGGTGGTGCGGCAGGGCGAGGTCAACACCATGCTGGTCGATCTGCTGCTCGACGAGATGGCGCGCGATGAGCCGGCCCAGGGCGCGGTGCTGGACCGGATGCTCGATCTGCTGACGATCGCCGCTCTGCGCAGCTGGTTCTCCCGTGCCGAGGCACCGACCTGGTATCGCGCGTATCGAGATCCTCAGGTGGGCACGGCGCTTCGGCTCATCGAGAACAATCCGGCGCATCCCTGGACCGTGGGGTCGCTGGCCGCCGAGGTCGGGCTGTCCCGGGCGGCCCTGGCGCGGCGGTTCACCCAACTCGTCGGCGAGCCGCCGATGGCGCTCCTCACCGAGATTCGCCTGGCGCTGGCCGTCGACCTGCTGCGCGGTTCCGATGCCACCATCGAAGCCGTCGCCGGCCGCGTGGGCTACGGCACCGCCTTCGCGCTGAGCACCGCGATCAAGCGCCGTTACGGCATGAGCCCCAAGGCAATCCGCGCCCAGGGGTAGGCCGGTGGGCGGTCAGCGGGTCTTGGCGAAGCGGCGATGCCGCCACACATACCGCGGAATGCCGCGCAGGGGGACACCTTTGGGCCAGCCGTCGGGCCGGAAGTAGGCATCGGTGCCGCCGTCGACGAAAATGACACTGCCGCACAGGAAGTCGGCGGAGTCCGACAGCATGAAGACGATCCAGTTGGCGAGGTGCACGGGATCGCCGAAGTTGCCGGTCGGGATCGGGAAGGCGCGCACGGCCTTGCCCTCGCGCGGCGAATCGAGCTGCGCCTGCAGCAGCGGCGTCATGATGGCCCCGGGCGCCAGTACATTCAGCCGGATGCCGCGGCCGGCCCAGTCAGCCGTCACCGCGGTCTGCCGGACCCAGCGGGCCACGGCGATCTTGGACGCGGCGTACATGAGCGCGGAGGCGCCGCCGCCGAAGAACCGCACGGCGCGGGCTGCGCGGTCGGCGTCGCCGGCCAGCAGTGCGCGGATGGCGCGGCGGGGGACCGCGGGCACCGTCGTGCTGGAGTTGCTGCCCAGCGCAACGACTTTCGCGTTACCGGCGGCCGCCAGTGCGGGCCGCCACGCCGTCAGCAGGTCGACGGTGCCGAGGTAGTTGATCTGGGCGATCAGGCGCGCGCGGTCAGCGCCGGCACCGGGTCCGATCCCGGCGGCCAGCACGGCACCGTCGAGCGTGCCCTCGGACAGTTCGAGCACCCGCGTGGCGGCGGTACGCCGGCCGTCGGCGGTCGACAGGTCCGCGATGACATCGGCGTCCTTGAGGTCGACGCCGATCACCGTATGGCCCTGATCGCGCAACTGCTTCGCCGCCTGGTATCCCATGCCGGATGCCGAACCGGTCACAGCGTAGGTGCCGATGATGAACTCCTCGATTGGTTGGGGAAGCGCCGTCTAGTCGGCGAGCAACTTGGTCACTGCGTCGGCCACGTCACGACGGGCACGGTGCGCGATGTCGAGCACCGGCATGGTCAGGAAACCGTGGATGGCGCCGTAGTACAGCTCGGTCACCGGTACCTCGGCCTCGCGCAGCGCTTCGGCGTAGGCGAGGGCCTCATCCCGCATCGGGTCGTAGCCCGTGACGACGAGCACGGCCGGGGCGACGTCCTCGACGGATGCGGACAGCGGTGCCGCATAAGGGTTTTCGCGGTCGGTCGTGTTGGGCACGTACTGGTCCCAATACCACTGCATGGCGGCCGTGGTGTTGTAGTAGCCGGTGCGGAACTCGTGGTACGAGCCGTAGGTGAAATCGGCGGTCAGCACCGGGTACAGCAGTACCTGCGCGGCCAGCGGTGCACCGCCGCGGTCGCGGGTCATGAGCGCGGTGACGGCGGCGAGGTTGCCGCCGGCGCTGTCGCCGCCGACGACGAGCTTCGCCGGGTCGCCGCCGAGTTCGGCGGCATGGGCGGCGGCCCACTGGGTCACGGTGTAGACGTCTTCGGCGGCGGCCGGCCACCGATGTTCCGGCGCCAGCCGGTAGTCGACCGAAACGACCACGGCGGGAATCGAATTCGCGAAGCTGCGGCAGAGGCCGTCGTGCGAATCCAGATCGCAGAAGACGAAGCCGCCGCCGTGTGCGAAGACGAAGATCGGAAGCGGGCCGTCAGCCGCGGGGCGGTAGACCCGGACCCCGATGCCGTCGACCTCCGTGTTGGTGACGGAGGCGACCGCCTCGGGTTCGGCGGGTGCGACGAATCGCGCGCGAATAGCGGCGCGCGCCTGCGCCCCGGTCATGTTCGGCAGGTCGGGGAAGCCGCTGTTGAGTGCCTCGAGGAGGCCGGCGATCTGGGGGTCCAGGCTCATGCGTACTGCAACGCCGGGCCCATGCGCAGCGGCCGCATCGGCTGCAGCGTCGGCGCGACCCGGGAATCCTCGGCGTTGCGCCAGATGCCCATGGCGGTCATGCGCACCGGCGCGGTCAGCTGTTCGAAGGCCATGCGGTTCATTGGACCACACACCGAGACGGCGGCGACGGCCTCACCCTGGCGGCCGATCGGCGCTGCGACACAACCGAATCCGGGCACCGACTCCTCGCGCTCGAAGGCGACGCCGTGGGCGCGGACCTTGGCCAGTTCGGTGGCGAGCTGGGCACGGTTGGCGATCGAGTACTTGGTCTTGCGGCTCATGAGGTCGACCTCGGCGTCCTGGTTGTAGGCCAGGATCGCCTTGCCGACGGCGGTACAGTGCGCCGGCTGGCGGCCGCCCACCCGCGACGGCAGCACCGTCATCATGCCGTTGCCGACCTTCTCCAGGTAGACGACGTCACCGCCGTCGAGCACCGCGAGGTGCACGACGAGGCCGGTGGCGCGGTGCAGCTCGTGCAACAGCGGGCCGGCGGCGCGGTGCATGCGGTCCTGATGCACGGCCAGCGAGCCGAGCTCGACCAGACGCATCCCGAGTTCGTAGTCCCGGCCGTTGCGGCGCAGCCAGCGCAGCTGCACCAGACGCTCCAGCATCCGGTGCGCGGAGGAACGGGGCAGGCCCGTGCGGCGCACGATCTGCGCCAGGGTCAGGCGGCCGGGGCCGTCGAACGCGTCGAGGACCAGCGATACCCGGTCGATGACCGCGCTGGGGGTGGTGGATTCGACTGTTGCTGTCATGTCGGCCTCCAAGCTCCGTTGCTCCGTGTCGATATTCCTATTAGGAATATGCCTGTTTGTATCACACGGCGGTGGGGCTTGTCACACATTTCCTCGGAGCGCGGCAGAATATATGCACGACGAGGCGCCCCGAGCCGGGTTGGCAAGGGACGCCTCGTGTGCCAATTTTGCAGCTCATGGCCCAGATTTGGGACACGAGCTCGTGGTCATTCCGGCGGCGACACGCGGGGTGGCGACACGCCGGGCGGGCTCAGTTCTGCGCCGCGGACCTCCCGGCGCGGCGCCCGTAGAAGCTGCCGTCGCCCAGGGACACGCCGCTCGCATAACCCCAGGCAGACAGGCCCGCTGAGCACCGGCCGGCCGCGAACAGCCCCGGAATCGGCTCACCGCCGACGTGCAGTACGCGGCCGTCCAACGTGGTCAGCAGGCCGCCGAGGGTGAACCCGCCGGTGCTGTTACGCAGGTCGATCACACCGACCGGGGACCCGATCGGGCGCAGCCACTGCGGCTTCTTGTGCAGCAGTGGGTCCGCACCGTTCGCGGCGTGCTCGTTGTAGTAGGCCACGGTGTGCTGCAGGACGCCGGCGGGCAGGCCGATCTCGGCTTCGAGCTCGGCGACGGTCTCGCACACCCACGTTGCCGGGCGGCGCAGGAACGGTGTCGCCGAGGTGGCGGCCATGGCCTCGTCCATCGCGTCACCGTCGATGATGAGGTAGGCCGTGTTGTCCTGGTAGTACAGCGTCTGCTGGCCGATGCGTCCCGCGTAGGTGTCCTCGGCGATGTAGCGCTGGCCCAGGCCGTTGACGAGCACGCCGCGGACCAACTGCTGAGGGTCGCAGAAGAACGCCACCTCGGTGGCATCCATGTGCGCGAGGTCGGCGCCGAGCGCCTGTGCCATCCGGATCGCCCGGCCGTCGTGCTGCTCGATGCTCGCCGCCGGACGGCCCGCGATGCGGGGTGCGTACTGGGCGACCATCGCGTCGCTGTAGGCGAAGCTGCCCGAGGCCAGCACCACGCCGCGGCGCGCCTTGATCGCCACGGTGTCGCTGTACCGGCGCGCGACGATGCCGACCACCCGGCCGTCGGCCTCGGTGATCAATGACTGCACCTCGGTGTCGTACACCGACCGGACGCCCTGCGCGGTGGCCGTTTCCACGAGCGGCTTCATCAACATGTAGCCGCCACTGCGCTCACCGGCGACCTTGTCGGTCATCTGCGGCACGTGACCGCGCGGCGCGGGGGAGGCAATGGTGTTGTACGGGAAGGCGTTTTCGCCGCCCGTGAACATCAGGCCCTCGTCGTTCGGTGGCTCCCAGCCCGGCTCACCCCAGAACACCGGCTTGAACGGCACGCCGCAGCTCACGAGCCAGTCGTAGTGGGCGACACTGCCCGCGCAGTAGTCGTCGATCCGTTCGGTGTCCGCGCCGGGACCCATTGCCACCTTCAGGAAGGCGGCCATGTTCTCCACGGAATCATCGAAACCGCAGGCTTTTTGGAGATCGGTGCCACCGCCGAGGTAGATGAATCCACCGGCCATGGCGGCGGCGCCGCCCCAGCCGCCAGTGCGTTCGACGACAAGAACGTCGGCGCCCGCCGCCGAGGCCGCCACGGCCGCGGCCGCGCCGGCGATGCCGTAGCCGACGACCACGACGTCGGCCTCGTCATCCCACGCGGTGATCGACGATGCCGGAACCGGTTTGAGATCGGCGCTCATGGCAGCATCGCCCGAGGCGGCACGCCCATCCACTCATGGCCCCAGTAGCTGTCGGCGGTGATTTCCTCTGCCGTGTAATACCGTTCGTCGACCTTCATGCCCTCGGTGCCGAACTCGATGTCCCAGTCTCCGGGTGAACGCACGTAGAACGACACCATCTTGTCGTTGGTGTGCCGGCCCAGCGTGGAGGACAGCTGGAAGCCGTCGCGGTTCACGCGGTCGAGCGCCTGCCCGACGGCGTCGAGCGTGTCGACCTCGACCATGAGGTGAATCAGCTTCGGGTCACGCAGCGTCGCGGCCGGGCAGATCGCGAGGCTGTGGTGCCGCTCGTTGATGCCCAGGAACTGCACGCGCAGGGGGCCGAACTCCGGGGGAGCGGGCACCCGGAAGGCGCCGCGGGGCAGGAAGCCCAGCACCTCGGTGTAGAACGTGAACAGGCCCTTGGCGTCCTGCGCCGGCAGCACCACGTGGCCGAGGCCCAGACCCTCGGTGACGAAGCGGGCGCCGAACGGCGTGACGACGGGGCTGTGGTCCAGCACCGCGCCGTGGAACACCTCGACATCGTTGCCGGCCGGGTCGACGAAGGCGATTACCTCGTCGACGCGACGGGCGTCGGCCTCGTCCAGCGACAGCTGCTTCCACGGCACACCGGCGCCGTCGAGGGTCGCCTGCACCCGGCGCAGAGCGGCGCCGTCGCGGACCTCCCAGCCCACGGTGACGATGCGGTCGGCATCGCCCGGCACCACGATGATGCGCGCGGTGCGCTCGTCCATCCGCAGGTACAGCGCGTCGGGATCGGGACCGCTGCCTTTCGCGAAACCCAGTACGTCGAAGGCGAATTGGCGCCAGCGTTCGATGTCGACGGTCTGGACCTTCACATAGCCCAGGCTCTTCAGGTCACTCACGTCAGATCATGCCTCGCAGCGGGCCCTGCGGATCCACACCCAGGCTGCTGAGTGCCGACGCGTGGTAGGTGGTGCCGGGGACGTGGATGGCGTGGGCCTGGCCGACGTGTGCGTCACGCCAGTAGCGCTGCAGCGGCTTGTCCATGCGGGTCGCGTTGCCGCCGCAGCGGGCGAAGATCTCGTCGACCGCGGACACCGCGCGCCACACCGACCGGATCTGGGTGCGCCGGCCGGCGGCGCGGTCCTCGAAGGACACCTCCTTGCCGGCGGCGACCATGTCGTAGATCCGGTCGACGTTGGCCAGCAGCTCCTGGCGGGCGGCGTTGATGTCGGCGGCGGCCTCACCGATGGCGTACATGACGTACGGGTCGTCCTTGATGGCCACGCCACTGGAGTTGACGCGCTCGCGCTGGTAGTCGAGCGCGGCGGCCAGGGCGCCTTCGGCGATGCCGATCACGGCCGACGAGATGCCGAGCGGGAACATGGTCGACCACGGCATCAGGTACAGCGGCGAGGTCATGCCGGCCTCGATCTGCGCCCGGCCGTCCATCACCTTGGTGGCGTCCATGGTGCGGTAGGTGGGGACGAAGGCGTCCTTGACGATCACGTCCTTGGAGCCGGTGCCGCGCAGGCCCACCACGTTCCAGGAGTCCTGGACGATCTCGTAGTCGCTGCGGGGCAGGATCATGTGCAGCATCTGCGGCGGCATGACGGGCTTGCCCTCGGCGTCACCGAGCATGGCGCCCAGGAAAATCCACTCACAGTGGTCGGTGCCCGAGCTGAACTGCCAGCGGCCGTTGAAGATGTAGCCACCATCGACAGGCCGGGCCACGCCCTGCGGCGCGTACGGCGAGGCGACCCAGGTGTCGGTGTCCGATCCCCAGATCTCGGCGGCGACCTTCGGGTCGGCATAAGCGAGTTGGTACGGGTGCACACCGACGACACCGTTGATCCAGCCGGCGGCCGGGTCCAGCGCGGCGGTCGCCATCACGGTCTCGGCGAACTCGCGGGGGTGCACCTCCAGGCCGTCATATTCCTTGGGCTGCAGCAGCTTGATGTTGCCGGCCGCCTTCATCAGCTTCACGGTCTCGTCGGGCAGCTGGCCCAACTTCTCTGCCTCCCAGGCTTGTTCGCGAAGCTGGTCGGCGATGTCACCGAGTCTGTCGATAACCCGCTGGGTCATGGTCGTTTTCCTAACTCCTGTGATGGGCTAATCAATGGTTTACCGCACCCGCAGCGCACCGGGAGGCGCTTCCCGGTCAGCGGGCGAAAATCCTGCAGCGACGTGGATCTGGTTGTCCCATCACACTCCTGCGTTGCCGCAGGACGGGACCTAAGGCTCTTGCCGGCGGACCGATGGGCTCTACCTGGCCGGCCGGAGACAGCGGATCATCGAGCGCGAAGGTTGACGACACACAGAGCCGAGGCAGCGCGATGTACGGACGGACATGTCATTGGAAGCAAGTGGTCGGACCGAGCATCTTCGTCGCCGCCACACTGGTGTTCGCCGGCACCGTGGCCATTCCTGTGGCCCAGATTGCAGGCGCGCCGGGCGGGTTGCAGTCGCTGGTCGCGGAGCCGCCCGGATGTTGGGGACCCCACGGTGTGGATCCGGACTGTCTGGGGCCCGGCCCGTACGGGCACGGCGAGTGGGGGCCAGGCTCCGGAACGGTTGCATCGGGCGCCACGATCGTGCCCGGCGGTCCGGCGCAATCCGACTTGACTGTGCCCTGAATATCGGGTCGTCCGTTCACCGGGACGCCTCGTACTGGGTTGTGCGGCGGACGGCTAACTTCGCACTATGAGCAGCGCAGAACAGGTTGACGTCGTAGTAGTGGGTGCCGGGTTCGCCGGTCTTTACGCACTGCACAAGCTGCGGTCGGAAGGCCATTCGGTCGTGGTGTTCGAGGCGGCCTCGGACGTGGGCGGCACGTGGTTCTACAACCGGTACCCCGGTGCCCGGTGCGACGTGGAGAGCATCGACTACTGCTACTCGTTCGACAAGGATCTGCAGCAGGAGTGGACCTGGACCGAGAAGTACGCCACCCAGGCCGAAATCCTCACGTACATCAACCATGTCGCCGACCGGTTCGATCTGCGCCGCGATATCCGGCTCAACACCCGCGTGGTGTCGGCGACCTTGAACGAAGAGACGCTGCGCTGGACCGTCACCACCGACACCGGTGAGACGGTGGACGCGCAGTTCTGCGTCATGGCCACCGGCGCGCTGTCCGATCCGCTGCTGCCGAACATCCCGGGCGTCGAGACCTTCGCCGGCGAGACCTACCACACCGCGAACTGGCCGCACGAGGGCGTCGACTTCACCGGCAAGCGCGTCGGCCTCATCGGCACCGGTTCGTCGGGCATCCAGACCACGCCGATCGTGGCCGCTCAAGCTGCCGAACTCGTTGTCTTCCAACGCACTCCGAACTTCTCCGTGCCGGCCGGTAACGAGCCGCTGACGCCCGAACGCGAAGCCGAGGTCAAGGCCAACTACGACGAGCGCCGCGCGCTGTCGTGGCGCAGCGGCGGCGGTTCGCCGCACATGGCGCACCCCAAGCGCACCATGGAGCTGTCGGCGGAGGAGCGCCGCGCCGAGTTCGAAAAGCGTTGGCAGCTGGGCGGTGTGCTGTTCAGCAAGACCTTCCTGGACCAGATGGTCGACCCGGTGGCCAACGCCGAGGCCAAGAAGTTCTACGACGAGAAGGTCCGCGCGGTGATCGACGACCCCGAGGTCGCCGACATGCTGATCCCGAACGACCACCCGATCGGCGCCAAGCGAATCTGCACCGATACCAACTACTTCCAGACGTTCAACCAGCCGCACGTGAAGCTGGTCAGCGTGAAGAAGACGCCGATCGAGCAGATCGACGCCACCGGCATCACGACCACCGAGGCCCGGTTCGACCTGGACGCCATCATCTTCGCCACCGGGTTCGACGCGCTCACCGGCGCGCTGGGGCGTATCGACATCACCGGCCGCGGTGGTGAGAAGCTCAAGCAGAACTGGGTCGACGGGCCGCGCACCTACCTGGGCCTGGGGGTCGACGGCTTCCCGAACATGTTCCTGGTGAACGGACCCGGCGCGCCGGCCGTGCTGGCCAACATGGTGCTGCACGCCGAAGCGCACGTGAACTGGATCGCCGACGCGATCGAGTATGTCGGCAAGAACGGCTATGCGGCCATCGAGGCCACCACGGACGCGGTCGACGAATGGGGCGCCGAACTGGTGCGCCGCGCCGACCAGACGCTGTTCCCGAAGGCGAACTCCTGGTACATGGGCGCGAATGTGCCCGGTAAGCCACGGGTTTTCATGTTGTTCATCGGCGGCTTCGCCGCCTACAACGACATCTGCGCCGAGGTTGCGGCCGCGGGGTACAAGGGATTCGAACTGACCAAGGCCGGCTGATGTCGGGGCTGCTGAACAAGGTCGCCCTCGTCACCGGTGCCGCCCGCGGCACCGGCCGGACCCACTGCGAGCGGTTCGCCGACGAGGGCGCCGACATCATCGCTCTCGACGTCGCCGGTGCGGCAGCCGATTTGGCCGACCTCGCCGACGCCGTGAAGCAGCGCGGTCAGCGCTGTTTCACGGCTGTGGCCGACGTGTCGTCGTTCGACGAGGTGCAGGCCGCGGTCGACGAAGGGGCCTGGGAGTTCGGCCGGCTGGATGTCGTGGTCGCCAACGCCGGCATCCATTCGGCGTCGGCGCCGTCGTGGGAAGTGACCGCCGAGGACTGGCAGCGCGTCATCGGCGTCAACCTGACCGGGGTGTGGCACACCGTCAAGGCCGCGATCCCGCATTTCGGCCCGGCCGGCGGATCCGTGGTGATCATCAGTTCCACCAACGGACTTCGCGGCACCGCGAACACCGCGGGGTACACGTCCACCAAGCATGCGGTGGTGGGTCTGGCCCGCACTCTGGCGAACGAGCTGGGGCCCAAGCGGATTCGGGTCAACACCGTGCACCCTGGCGCGGTCGGCACCCCGATGGTGCTGAACCCGGAGACCTTCAAGCGCATCCGGCCCGATCTGGAGAACCCGACCGCCGAGGACGTCGCGGAAGTCCTTGCCGCACGCAACCTCTTGCCGGTGCCGTGGGTGGAGCCCGAGGACATCAGCAACGCGGTGGTGTTCCTGGCGTCCGATGAGGCCCGGTACATCACCGGCACGCAACTGGTCGTCGACGCCGGGCTGACGCAGAAGGCCTGACCCGCCTCGAACGTGCAGAAAACGAACTCTGCTGCGATGCAACGATGATCGGCCACTCCTGGTCCGGCGCGCGATGCGGCTCAGCGGGCTGGTTGACCGACCAGCGTGCGGAGGAAGGCGACCGTCTCGAGTTCGCGGTTGGTGATTTCGTCGTCGCTGGTGCCGTACCTGCGGTTCGCCGACAGTTTCACGATCACCGTCTTCATGCCTGGGTCGACGTAGATGAACTGGTTGTACACGCCGATGGCGCTGAACTCGCCCGAATCCACGGCGGGCAGCCACCATTGGTAGCCGTAACCCAGGTCGAGCGGATGGCTGCCGATGATCGGACGCCCCGGTAGAAGATGTTCGGCATCAGCCGCCAGCGACGCGTCCACCCATGACTGAGGAACCAATTGCTGACCCCGCCAGCGGCCGCCATTGCGATACAGCTCACCGAATTTCGCGTAGTCGCGCGCAGTCATGACGAGGCCGCCGAATGCAACCTCCATGCCGGTCGAGTCGACCAACCAGTACGCGGGTGAGCTGATTCCCAAGGGCTCGACGAGCTTCTCCTGCATATAGTCGGTGATGGAACGGCCCGTCGCACCGACGAGTAGCGCTCCGAGAGCCTGCGTATCGCCGGAGTTGTAGCGGCAGACGTGTCCTGGTTCGATGTCACGGGCCATGGTTGCGACGAACTCCTCGAGCGTTCCACCTTCGCCCATCGCGGCCGCCAATCGGAAGATGTCGGACCCCGCGTCGTTGTAGTCCTCGTTCCACCGCGCACCCGAAGACATCTGGAGGACATCCTTGATCGAGACGCCGTCATACGCAGAGCCCGGGGCGACGCGAATGTAGTCGCTGATGGGCCGATCGATACCCGCAATGTGCCTGTCCTCGACCGCTATGCCGACAAGTGCCGAGATGACGCTCTTGGCCACAGACATCGAAATCCACGGAACGTTCGGGCCGCCGGTCAGCCCGTACCACTCGTGGGAGATGGCGCCGTCGCGCAGAACCAATAGTGCGGCAGTGTCCGTTTGCGCCAGGAAGTCCTCTGTCGACTTGCATTCTCCGTTGAGCGCGTACGACTTCGGCAATTCGAGGGGATCGCCCACGGGCCAGTCGTGTGGGGTCGAGGAGGGGGACATCTTGCTGGTGGGAAGCAGTTCGGGGATCCGGGAAAAGTTTTCGTGTTGTGGAATTCCGGTGAACAAGCCCAGTTCAACGAACGAGGACGGAGTGTGGTCGGCCATGTCAACCTCTCATGTCGCGGCGGTGCGCCTAATATAGGCGTACCAACTGGTTAGTACAACCACTTGGTACGCCTATCTGAAAGTGGGGCCCGGAATGCAGGCGAGCGAAGGTCGAGTGGACGGACGTACGCTCCGTTACCAGCATCGGCGGCCTGAACTACTGGCCGCCGCCACCGAGTACGTGCTCGATAACGGAATCACTGACCTGTCACTGCGTGACATGGCACGCGTCCTGGGGATCACCCATGCCACGTTGCTGCGGCACTTCGTGTCGAAGGAAGACCTACTGCTACAGGTCATCGCAAAGATCAGGGCGGACTTCGTCGATCAGCTGTCCGGTGATGACCAGATGCATCCTGACCAGACGGCGTCGCGGCTGTTGCGCACGACGTGGAAACGGCTTTGCGACCCGGCTGAGCAGCGGCAGTTCGTTCTTCTCTTCGAGGTGGTGGGTCGGGCAACCCGAGAGGGCGGCCGCGTTGCTGAGCTGGCGCAGGCGAGCATCCATGATTGGCTCAACATCATTGCGGCACAGCTGGTGCGGACCGGCTGTTCGCCCAAAGAGGCGGACACCCTTGCGACCCTGGTGCTGGCGCAGATGCGTGGTCTTCAGGTCGATCTTCTGCTGACGGGTGACCGACGTCGCGTGGATCGCGCGATCGAGGCGCTGATCGAAATGATTGACCGGCGCTCGGAATAGGACTTCTCAGGACCGTCGGCGGATGAATTCGTCGACTTCGCCCACTGACTCGGATGCCCACCCGCGAAGTGCCCAGCCTGGCATATGACGGTGCGCGGTCATGGCTCGACGAGCCCGGCCGCGATCTCGAGCTCCACTAGCGCCGGCTCGATGGCGTCGGCCATGGCGTCGATGTCGTTGGCCATCTCGGGAGTGGTGACGAAGCCGAAATCGCTGCGGTCGCGGTAGCTGAAGCAGGTGACGTTGAGCCCGACGTCCATCACCAGGGGACCCATCGGCATCATCTGTTCGAGGACGGCGCCGGCCATGTACAGCGGCACGGGCGGTCCGGGCACGTTGGACACGACGAGGTTCATCGGCTTGAGGGTGCCGCCGAGCTTGCTCGCCGTGTACGCCCGGGCGGCCAGGGCCACCAGGCCGGGTGGGGTGGTGTCGGTCAAGCCCATGATCTGGTGTGCGGTAAGCGCTTTCGCCATCTCCTTGGCGCTCTGGGAGCTCGCGTAGATGGCCTTGATGCGTTCGGCGGGGTCGACGATGTCGGAGGCCAGGGACACCGACATCGCGCTCACCTGATTGCCGACCTGGTCGCTGGAGCTCTCGGTCCGGGTGGACACCGGAACCTGCGCGATGAGCGACTTGTCGGGCAGCTCGCCGCGGTCCTCCAGATACGTGCGCATGGCACTCGAGACGAGCGCCAGCACGACGTCGTTCACCTTCACGCCGAACGCTTCCTTGACCGCCTTTACGCGCTCCAGCGACACGCCGGAATTGCTGACCCGCCGGTGCGGTGAGATCGGGCCGTTGAACCGCGTGTGCGGTGCGTCGAAGTAGCCGGGCGGCTTGTTGGCGACGCCGAGCGCCGCAATCTGCTGGCGCACCGTCTGCTCGAGGAAACGCACGACGCGATAGGGCGTCTTGATGCCGATGTTGATCAGGCCGCCCAGGGCCTGCAATTCGATCCCGGGTGCCTTGACGCCGACCAGTGACCTGCTCGGCTCGGCCGCCGGCGGCCGCGGGGTGGGCGTGATATCGAGCAGAATCTCACCGAGCCCGGCTCCCGAGACGCCGTCGATGATGGCGTGGTGCATCTTCATCAGCACGGCGACCCGGCCGCCCTCGACGCCCTCGATGAACCAGAGCTCCCACAGCGGCCGGGACCGGTCCAGCTTGTAGGACATCAGCCGCCCCACCAACTGGTCGAGTTCGCGGCGGCCGCCGGGTGCGGGGACCGCGATGTGGCGGACGTGGAAATCGAGGTCGAGTTCCTCGTCTTCGACGAACCACGGCCGGTCGAGGCCGAGCGGTGCGCCGGTCACCCGCCATCGCAATTGCGGCATCTCCGGCAAACGCGCCGCGATGAGCGCCTTCACCGACTCGAAGCTGAAATCCGGTGCGTCGGTGGGGTCGTAGATCGACGAGGCGGCGACATGCATATGCCAGCTGTTGGTCTCCGCGAACCAGAAGGTGGCGTCGGCACCGGACAAGCGATTCATGGGCCTGATCCTAGGGTGCGTGCTGCGCGCGGCGCGTGAAATCGGCGGATTGGTACGAATTTCGGCGTGTGACGGTTGTCTCCGCGCGCCGTGGGTCGGCAATCAAGTTGGGACACAACGAGACCCGCTGGTCCGGCAGTGGCGGTCGATGTTGCATGCCGGTCAATTGGTAAGCCGGGCAATATATTCCGGTGGCCTCGATGCAGACGAGCGGCCGCGTACCGCACACCATCGAACCGGTGTGCGGACGCGGCCGCCCGTGAAGACGATCAGCGCTGCAGGAAGCCCAGCACCGTGCTCTCGAACGCCTCCTTGGCCTCGATCATCGCCCAGTGTCCGCAGTTCGGGAACACGTGCAGCTCGGCGTTGGAGATGGTGCGCATCGGGATGAGCGCCATGTCCAGCGGGCTGACGCGGTCGTCGCGGCCCCACGTCAACAGCGTCGGCGCCTTCACCTTGTGCATCTGGGCCCAGGGCTGCGGCGGTGCGTCGGCCGACCGCATGAACTTCATCATCATCTTGAAGGCGGCCTTGCCGTACATCCGGCGCGCCGACTCGAGCGTCTCGGGATCGGAGGCCAGCTTCAAGCGCTCTTCGATGAGTTCCTCGGTGACGATCTTCTCGTCGTAGACCATCGAGTGGAGCCAGTCGATCAGCCGTTGCCGGGTCGGGTCCTCGGTGAACTCCTGCAGCAGCCGGATGCCCTCGCTCGGGCCGGGGCTGAAGATGTTGGTGCCGATACCGCCGATGGTGACGAGCTTGCCGATGCGGTCGGGGTTGTTGATGGCGAAGTTGATGCCGACGCCGCCGCCCATCGAGTTGCCGACGATGTCCACCTTCTCGATTCCGAGTGCGTCGAGGAAGGGCACCACCGCGGACTGGGCGTCGATCATCGGGTGGCCACCGAAGTCGTCGCTGACGCCGAAGCCGGGGAACTCGAGGATCAGGCAGCGGAAGTGCGCCGCGAACGTCGGCAGGATGCCGCGGAAGTTCCGCCAGCCCGTCACGCCCGGGCCGGAACCGTGCAGAAACAGCACTACAGGCCCACTGCCCTCGTCGTAATAACGCAGCGTTCCGCGCTCGGTCTGGACTTCCTTCAGCTCAGTCATGCGTTCCAAATTACGGTGCGGATGTCACGCGGTCGCCACCACCTCCCGTCCGGCGGGACGCGCCGCGGCCGGGGGCGCCCGGTTGTGCTGCGGGTGGCCTTTATGGTGTCCAGATGACCGTGCCAGAGTCCGCGCGTCCACTGGCGGGCGTGCGCATCGTCGAAATCTCCAGTTTCGTCGCGGTGCCCCTGGCGGGGATGACGCTGACGCAACTGGGTGCCGAGGTCATCCGGATCGATCCCATCGGCGGCGCCGCCGACTACCACCGCTGGCCGGTGACCGACGGCGGCGAGAGCATCTACTGGGCGGGCCTCAACAAGGGCAAGCGATCCGTCGCGGTGGACATGCGCTCACCGGAAGGCCAGGACCTGGTCACCCGGCTGATCGTCGACGCCGGTGTCTTCATCACCAATGTGGCGGGCCGGCAATGGCATTCGTACGAGACCCTCTCCGCGCTGCGGCCCGACCTGATCCACGCCGAGGTGTCCGGCCGGGCCGACGGCGGCACGGCCGTGGACTACACCGTCAACGCCGGGCTGGGCTTTCCGCTCGTCACCGGTCCGCCCGAGCTGCCGACCCCGGTGAACCACGTGCTGGCAGCCTGGGACGTGTCGTGCGGCCTCTATCTGGCGCTGGCGGTGACGGCGGCGCTGCGCCACCGCGACGGCAGCGGCCAGGGCCAGCAGGTCAGCATCCCGCTGGAGAACGTGGCCCTCGCGACCGCCGGGAATCTCAGCTTCCTGACCGAGGTGATGGTCAACGGCGTGAGCCGCGAACGCATCGGCAACTCGATCTTCGGGCAGTACGGGCAGCAGTTCGTCAGTGCAGACGGGGCCGCTTTCATGATCGTCGCGCTGACCGGACGCCATTTCCGGGACCTGGTCGAGGTCACGGGCACAACGAAAGCTGTTGCGGCGCTGTCTGAATCGCTCGGCGCCGACTTCGCCGACGAGGGACAGCGCTACCTGCACCGCGATGCACTCACCGGCCTGTTCACCGGCTGGTTCTGCGGCCACACCGCCGAGCAGATCACCGCAGCACTGAGTGCGACGTCGATCCTGTGGGAGCGCTACCGCGATTTCAGCGAGGTCGCCGCGAGCCCCAAGGTGACCGACAACGCGCTGTTCACCGAACTCGACCAGCCTCGTATCGGGCGCCACCTGGCGCCGGGCCTGCCACTGCGGATCGATGGTGCGTATCCGCCGGCGCGGCCCGCGCCGGCGCTCGGCGACGACACCACCGCCGTGCTGACCGAACGGCTCGGGCTCACCGCCGACGACGTCGCCCGGCTCGAAGCGGCGGGGACCGTGGCATGACGGTGCTGCCCGGTCTGTTGTGGGTGTCGCCCGGAGATGGGGACGACGCCTGGGTGGGCAAGGCCGGCGGACCGGACGGCAAGCGGGCCTTCGGCGGCCTGCTGATGGCGCAGGGTCTGTCCGCCGCATGTCAGACCGTGAATCCGGAGATGCGCCCGACGGCCATGCACCAGCAGTACCTGCGTGGGGGCGAGGCCGGCGCGACCACGGACTACACGGTGGTCCGGGTGTACGACGGACGAACGGCGGCGGCGCGGCGGGTCGAGGCCTGCCAGGCTGGGCGGCTGCTGACCGTCGCGACGGTGTCTTTCTCGGTGGACCTGGCCGGCCCGGAACACGATGAATCATGTTCACTGCCCGAGGATCCCGAGCTGCTGCCGTTGACCGGGCCGCCGGGGCCGGCGCCCGCGGTGCCGCTGGACGAGATCGACATCCGGATCGTCGACGACCGGTCATCGGGCGAGTTCGTGCGCCGCATGTGGTGGCGGGCCACGGTGCCCATGCCGGCAGAACAGTTGCCGCACATGATGATTGCCTGCTACATCACCGACCTCTACGGGATCGACCCGGCGCTGCAGGTCCACGGGCATTCCATGCAGGCCCGCACCCACCGCAGCGGCACCACCGATTTCTCGATCTGGTTCCACCACCCGATCCGGGCCGACCGCTGGAATCTGCTGGAATCGCGATCGCCGGCCGCGGGTCGAGGCCGCGGTGTGATCACCGGGAGTCTGGTCGGGGCAGACGGGACCCGGGTCGCGACATTGGTGCAGGAAGGTCTGATCGCGGACCGGTAGTACCGTCGTCGGCAGGCTGTCGACGGAACCCGGCGAAGGAGAACGATGAACGGCGCACAGGCACTGATCCGCACGCTGGTCGACGCCGGCGTCGACGTCTGCTTCGGTAACCCCGGAACCAGCGAGATGCACTTCGTCGCGGCATTGGATTCGGTGCCCGAGATGCGTGGTGTGCTCTGCCTTTTCGAGGGCGTGGTCACCGGAGCCGCGGATGGGTATGCCCGCATGGCCGAGAAGCCGGCGGCCACCCTCCTGCATCTGGGCCCGGGATTGGGCAACGGCATCGCGAACCTGCACAACGCACGGCGGGCCTATTCGCCGGTGGTCAATGTCGTCGGCGACCATGCGCTCGGCCACAAGAAGTACGACGCACCACTGGAATCCGATATCGATGCGATGGCCGGCACGGTATCGGGGTGGGTGCGGCGGTGCGAGAAACTGGCCGACGTCGCCACCGACGCGGTGGCCGCGATCGAGGCCGCGCAGCAGGGACAGGTGGCCACGCTGATCCTGCCGGCCGATGTCTCGTGGACCGAGGGCGCCGAGCCCGCGGTGGGGGAGCCGGCTGTCGGTCCTGCCACGTTCGACTACCAGGCGGGCGTCGACCCCGATGAGCACCAGCTGCTCGACGCCGGTGCCGAGGTCTTCGGCCCCGGCACCGTCCTGTTGCTGGGTAGTGCCGCGTGCCGGGAGCGCGGCCTTCGCGCCGCAAGCCGGATCGCCGCGGCCACCGGGACCAAGGTGTTGATCGAGACCTTCCCGGCCCGGCTCGAACGGGGTGCCGGCCGGCCCAACTTCGAACGCCTGGCGTATCTCGCCGAAGCTGCCCAGTTCCAGCTGACCGGTACCGAGCACCTCGTGCTGGCCGGCGCCCGCTCCCCGGTGTCGTTCTTCGCGTACCCCGGCAAGGCGAGTGATCTCGTGCCCAGCGGCTGCCAGATCCACACCGTGGGCGGCGACGTCGTCGCACGTCTGGAAGAGCTGGCCGATGCGGTGGCGCCGGGTACGGAGCCGGTGCTGACCGAGCTGAAAGTGGCGGAGCTGCCGTCGGACTCGGCGCTGACGACGCAGAACTGGGTCGAGGTGGTGGCTGCGACGCTGCCCGATGACGCGATCATCGTGGACGAGTCCAACACCAGCGGATTCCTGCTGCCGCAGGCGACGATGAGCGCGCCGCGGCACGACCTGCTGACTCTGACCGGCGGGGCCATCGGCTTCGGCCTGCCGAGTGCGGTCGGTGCCGCCGTGGCGTGTCCGGACCGTCCGGTGCTGTGTCTGCAGGCCGATGGCAGTGCGATGTACACGATTTCGGCGTTGTGGACCATGGCGCACGAGCAGCTCGATGTGGTGACGGTGCTCCTCAACAACGCCGCTTACGCGATCCTGCGCATGGAGCTGCAGCGCGTCGGGGCCGAGGCCAGTGGTCCGAAAGCCGCGGCGATGCTTGACCTCTCGGGCCCGACGACGGATTTCGCGGCGCTGGCGGCGGCCATGGGCGTGCCGTCGGCCAAGGCGACGACCACGGCGGAGTTGGCCGACCTGCTCCGCGTGGGCTATGCCACACCGGGGCCGTACCTCATCGACGCGGCGGTGCCGGCGCTGCTGTAGCTCAGTAGCCGCTGAGCAGCGTGCGCAACCGGCCCAGTTCGAGTGGGCCTGCCGCGCTGCGGATCCGGCCGGGATCGGCCGGGCGGCGTCCCCACAGGAGCAGCACGCGGGTTGCCGCGTCGGTCTCGATGGTCGCCGCTCCGTCGGGCGGGGCCAGAGTGATGGCCGTGTTCTCGGCGTCGACGGTGACCACGACATCGTCCTCGTCAGCCACGCGGATTCGTGCTTCCACCCGCTCATTGCCGTGCAGCGCCAGGATGTCTCGGCCACGCCGCAGCAACGGCACACCTACCGCGTGGACGCTGTGGTCGGTCATCCACGGTTGCGCCAGCCGGGCGCGAGCGGGCGCGTCGTCTCCGGTGACGTCCCAGCTGTGCAGTGCCAGTTCCTCGCGCATGTGCTCGGCGAACCAGGGCACCTTCATCGTGCGGCCGGTCCACGCGACATCGGTGTCCTCGGGTAGCTCTTCCGCGGCAGCCGCGACCCGTCCGAGGTGCGTCATGCGGTCGTTGAACGCCGTCCACAGGTCGGCATCGTTGAGCGCCCGGTACGGCCGTTCGCGCTCCCCGAAACCGCGGGTCGCGACGGGGTCGCCGGCCAGGTGTCGCTCCAGTACCCGGGCGAGCTCTTCGGCGTTGCCGGTCTGATGGATGACGATGTCGCGCACGGTCCAGGCCTCACACCAGGTGCCTGTCTCGGGGTTGCGCCGCTGTACGGCTGCGGCGAATTGCGCGAACTCGGGAAAGCGGTCGATGTCGACGGTGTCCATATGTCCATCGGTACCCCGCAAGTGTTTCGGTGCCCGCCGAACTGACGGTCGGCGGGCAAAAAAATTCGGGGCCCCTCGGTGAGGGGCCCCGAATCCTGCTGACGCTCAGCGGCTCTGGTGCACGCTGTTGTCTACCTGCGGCGCCTCGGCGCGCGGGTGGATGTCGTTGACCCAGTCGTGGTGGGAGTAGTCCGCCGATGCCGGCGCGGCCAAACCCAGGACGGCTGCTGCCAGTCCGTTCGCCACCAGTGCGGCGATTCCGAGCTTCTTCATTTTCCCCAACTCCTTGTATCCGAAGCTTTGATGCTCGGTTCAACGGGTCAGGGCCCGGCGGTATTTCAGCAGATGGGGCGATGGCAGCAATTGATTGTTCCTCGGCAGTAATCAGTCTTTTCGGACCGCTCTCGATGGTCGCCTGGTTGCGCAACGACGGCCGAGGGCAGATGTCAGTTCAGGTCACGGCCCGTCAGCGCCACGCTGAGGTCCCACAGTTCGGCTGCCTTGTCGCGGTCCATCGCGTAGGACTTCAGCCCGGTACCGTCCGCGCCGGCCGGGCCTGCGACGTCGCAATCCTCGAGGTACAGACCACCCCGGTCTGCCAGCTGTGGGCTGGTCGCCGCCCAAAGACCGGTTGCGGCGCCCTGGGACACGGTCTTGAACGTTTGGTCTGCGACGTTGCCCTGCTCGTCGATCCAGCCGCGGTCGACCATTTCGGCCGACTCGAGATGGCGTTGCAATGGAGTGAGGATGGAACCCGGATGCAGAGAAAACGCGCGTACGCCCGTACCCACCGCGAGTGAATCCAGGTGCAATGCGAACAGGATGTTGGCCGTTTTCGCCTGACCGTAGGCCTGCCACTTGTCATAGCCGGTGGTGAAATGTGGATCATCCCACCGGATATCCGAAATATGGTGGCCGGCGGACGAATACGCAATCACACGGGCCCTTCCGCGCGCCAACGCGGGCCACAGTTCCGCGACCAACGAGAAGTGGCCGAGGTGATTGACGGCGAACTGGCTCTCCCAGCCTTGACCAACCCGCCGCAGGGGAGTGGCCATGATGCCGGCAGCACCGATGAACAGGTCGATCTGAGTCCATGTATCGCGGATGTGCTGCGCGCACCTGGACACCGAATCGAGGTCGGCAAGGTCAGCGTCGATCACCGTCACGGCGTCGCCGAGATGGTCGACGGCGCGAGCGGCGGTGTTCACGCGACGGGCCGGCACAATGACGTGCGCTCCTGCCCGGACCAGATGGGTGGTGGTTTCCAACCCCAGGCCTGAATAGCCGCCCGTGACGACAGCGACGGCGCCGGCGAGGTCCACGCCGGCCATGACGTCCTGGCTGGTCGATTCATGTCCAAACCCAGACAGGATCGGTTGCTGTGTGGTGGTTGCAGTCATGCCGCCACGCTAGAATCTAGAGTGCGCTCTAGGTCAACCTCTGGGGATGAATATTCTTATGACACAGACTTTTACGATCGGGCAAGTGGCAGAACGCACCGGCCTGAGTGTCCACACCCTCAGGTTCTATGAACGCGAGAACCTACTCGTCAGTGACCTCACGCGAACAAGCTCCGGCCGCCGCCGCTACACGCAAACCGATATTGATTGGCTGGAGATCTGCGTCCGACTACGCGAATCCGGAATGCCGCTTGCCCAGCTCGCCGAATTCGCCGCCCTGGTACGCCAAGGGCCAGGTAACGAAGTCCAGCGCCTGGAGCTCCTACGGCGACATGAAGCCCACGTCCGTGCGCAACTCGCCAGCCTTCAGCACTGCCTCGACGTCATCGAAATGAAGGTGACCATCTACGAGACGCAAGTCGAAGATTCCTCGGCGCACGGGCTGTGGGACCCCACCGCTTCGCAGCGCTGAAGCCGCCGGCGGTCAGCACGCGGGCCGTCCTGTGGATGAATCGCGCACTGTGCATAACTGTCTTCCGGGCGCCGGATCCGGGGGTCTTCGTCCCGTGATCTGTCGGTGGCTCCGGCCACCGTGACGGCATGAACACACCACCACGCATGACCCGCGCCGAGATCGGAGCACTCGGTGAACAACTCGCGGTCGATCACCTGATCTCGCTCGGAATGACGGTCCTGGCCCGGAACTGGCGTTGCCGGTGGGGTGAGCTCGACGTCATCGCCACCGAAAGGGACCACAGTGCGGTGGTTTTCGTCGAGGTGAAGACCCGCACCACGACCGAGTTCGGCGGTATCGAGGAAGCGGTGACGCCCGAGAAGGCCCGTCGCCTGCGTCGGCTGGCCAGTGTTTGGCTGGCCGAGCAGAACGCCCACTGGCCCGATGTGCGGATCGACGTGGTCGGTGTACGTCTCGGCGGCCGGGAGCCGGAGCTGGTGCATCTGAAAGGTATCGGCTGATGGCGCTGGGACGGGCCTACTCGGTGGCCATCCGCGGCCTCGACGGCGTCATGGTGGAGATCGAAGCGGACATCACCTCGGGGCTGCCGGGGGTGCATCTGGTCGGCCTACCCGACGCGGCGCTGCAGGAGTCGCGGGACCGGGTCCGGGCGGCGATCACCAACTGCGGCAACAGCTGGCCGATGTCGCGGCTCACTCTCGGGCTGTCGCCGGCCACGCTGCCGAAAGGCGGGTCGATGTACGACCTGGCGATCGCCGCATCGGTGCTGTCGGCGCATCTGAAGACACACTGGGAGCGGCTGGAGAAGACCGTCCTGCTGGGCGAACTGGCGCTCGACGGGCGGGTGCGCCCGGTCAAGGGTGTGCTGCCCGCCGTCATGGCCGCCAAGCGTGAGGGCTGGCCGTCGGTGGTGGTGCCCGCCGAGAACCTGGCCGAGGCCAGCCTGGTCGACGGCATCGAGGTGTCGGGCGTTCGCACGCTCGGGCAGATGCAGGCGTGGCTCAACGGGAAGGCGGCGCTGGACGGCCGGGTCGACACGACGGCGCCGGCCGCTGACGACGGCGTCGACCTCGCCGATGTGGTGGGGCAGACGCAAGCGCGGTGGGCAGTGGAGATCGCCGCCGCGGGCGCGCACCACCTGATGCTCACGGGGCCGCCAGGAATCGGCAAGACGATGCTGGCCCAACGGCTGCCGGGGCTGCTGCCGGACCTGACCGAGGAGGAGGCCCTGGAGGTCACCGCCATCCATTCGGTGGTGGGGCTGCTCACCGGTGATACGCCGCTGATCACCCGCCCGCCGTTCGTCGCGCCGCATCACACGTCCAGTGTCTCGGCGTTGGTCGGCGGCGGCTCCGGGATGGCGCGCCCCGGTGCCATCAGCCGGTCGCATCGTGGCGTCTTGTTCCTCGATGAGTGCGCGGAGATCGGGACCAGCGTGCTCGAAGCCTTGCGAACCCCGTTGGAGGAAGGCAAGATTCGGTTGGCCCGTCGTGACGGCGTGGCGTGCTATCCGGCACGGTTTCAGTTGGTGCTCGCGGCCAATCCCTGCCCGTGCGCGCCGCCGAACCCGCGGGATTGCGTATGCCCGTCGGCCGACCGGCGCCGATATCTGGGCAAGCTGTCCGGGCCGTTGATGGACCGAGTCGATCTGCGCGTCGACATGCATCCGGTACTCGCCGGGGCGTTCGGTGACCATGCCGCCGAATCCACCGGTGCTGTCCGTGCCCGGGTCGCCGCCGCCCGCGCGGCCGCCGCCGAGCGATGGCAGGAAGTCGGCGTCCGCACCAACGCCGAGGTGCCTGGGCCCGTGCTGCGCCGCAGATTCCGGCTGAGCCGGGACGCGATGAAACCGCTACGAGAATCGTTGGATTCCGGGCGGTTGAGTATCCGGGGCGTTGACCGCACCTTGCGTGTCGCGTGGTCTCTGGCTGATCTGGCGGGCCGCGATTCACCCAATCTCGAAGACGTCAGCACGGCTTTGGGTTTCCGAGAGGGAGAGCTCCGATGAGTGACGACGATCTGGAACGACGAGCGTGGGCGTATCTGTCGCGCGTGGTGGAACCGCCGTGCCCGCGGCTGACGGCATTGGTGGCCGATCGCGGCCCGGTCGAGACGGCGGACATGATTCGCCGTGGTCAGGAGGACAAGGAACTCACCGGCAGTGTCGCGGCCCGCCGTGAGGTCGATTGTGCGGCCCGGGATTTGGAGATTCTCGATCGCCGGGGTGGGCGGCTGATCACTCCCGACGATGACGAGTGGCCATACCTGTCGTTCGTCGCGTTCGGGAATAAGGAGGTGCGGGCGCGGCCATCGGGTTATCCGCCCATGGTGTTGTGGGCGCTCGGCCCGGCCCGCCTCGATGACATCGCCGAACGCGCCGCCGCGATCGTCGGCACCAGGGCCTGCACGTCGTATGGCGAGCATGTCGCTGCCGAGATCACGGCGGGCCTCGTCGAACGTGACGCCGCGGTGGTTTCTGGGGGCGCCTATGGCATCGACGGCGCAGCGCACCGCGCCGCGCTGGCGTCGGACGGCGTCACCATGGCGGTGCTCGCCGGGGGTGTCGACGTGCCGTACCCGTCCGGGCATTCGGCGCTGCTGCACCGGGTGGCCACCTCGGGGCTGCTGCTCAGTGAGTATCCGCCGGGGGAGCGGCCGACCAGGTACCGGTTCTTGACCCGAAACCGCTTGGCGGCGGCGCTATCCGGCGCCACCGTGGTGGTGGAGGCGGGTTTGCGCAGCGGGGCGGCCAACACCGCGGCGTGGGCGACCGCGATGGGGCGCAAGGTGTGTGCGGTGCCCGGCCCGGTGACGTCGGCCGCTTCGGCAGGATGCCACGTTCTCATTCGCAACGACGCCGTTCTGGTCGACCGGGCGGAGCAGGTCGTCGAATTGATCGGGCGGATAGGCGAACTCGCCGGCGAACCCGACCATCCGGAGACACCGCTGGATGGCCTGACCCCGGACCAGCTTCAGGTGTACGAGGCGCTGCCGGCGCGGGGTTTCCGCAGCCTCGAGCAGATCTCGGTCGGTGCGGCCCTGCCGCCCGAACGTGTGCTCGGACCGTTGGCGCTGCTGGAGATCAGCGGGCTGGTGGAGAAACAGGATGGGCAGTGGCGGATCAGGAGGGCGGGGTGAGCTGTTCGGTCTCCGGGACTAGGCGGCAATCAGCTTGAGCGGCAACCGTTCGTGGCGGCGGATGATGTTGTTGATCGCCCATTTGGGCGTGCCGGTCAGTTCTATCCGGTCCACGCGCTCGATCAGCGCCCGCAACATCGCCGTTGTCTCCAAGCGGGCCAGGGCCTGTCCGGCGCAGGCGTGCGCTCCCTGCCCGAAACCGACGTGGCGGCCGGCGTCACGTCGGATGTCGAAGACCGCGGGGTTCTCCCACTCTCGTTCGTCGCGGTTGGCGGAGGCATAGATCACCAGGACTCGTGCGCCCGAGGGGATTGGCCATCCGGCGATTTCGGTCTGCTGCGCCGTGCACCGCGCAAAGGCGCGTAGCGGTGGCTCGTAGCGGACGATCTCATTGACGGCGTTCGCCATGAGGCCGGGCTCATCCTTGAGTAGTCGCCACTGGTCGGGGTGCCTGGCGAAGAGGTACAACGCGTTGGAGATCGCGCTCATGGTGGTATCGATCGACGGGGCGATGTAGTCGACGAGCAACGGCGGGCATTCGTCGTGCGCCAGTTGGCCTTCGTCCGCCGCGGCGAGTAGCTCATCCGCCATGCTGCCCTCGATGACGTTGCGCTCCCGAACCACGCGCCGGGCGAAGCGCAGCATGAGCAGGGTGTTGGGCACCGCTTTGATCGCCTGCCAGTTGAGCGGGCCGAGTACATCGAATGTCGCTCCGGCCCAGGCAATCAGGTGATCGCGTTGATCACGCGGCCAACCGATGAGGTCGGGTACGACCGCCAGCGGTAGCGCAGCCGCGAGGTCGTTGACACCGTCGACATCTCCCTTGCCGAGCGCTGTCTCGACGACCCTGCGAGCCGTGTCGTCGACGGTGTCGCTGATGGCGCGCAGAGCGCGCGGCAGCATGCGGTGCGCGACGCGCTTGCGGCGTTGTTCGTGCTCGACGCCGTCGCTGTTGAGTGTGGTGCCGTGCGACATCCGGTTGGTGATCGGGTTGAGCGCCACGCCCTGACCCGACAGAAAGGTCTTGTCGTCGCGCAGTACCGATTTGCACTCGGTGTAGCGCGGCAACGCATATGCCCGCTGCTTCGCCAGCCATACCACCGGACCGAGGTCACGCATCCTCTGGTAGTGGGGATAGGGGTTGGTGATGGCGTCGACAGCGTAGATGTCCGGCGCGTAGATCGGCAGGCCGGCGGGTGGGCGTCGCATCGATGTTCCTCTCAGGACGTCGGCAGTGGACGATTGGTGGCTGTTGCTCGCGCTGAAGGAACTGTTCTCTCCTCCGGGCGATACCGGCAGATTGGCATTGTCATACCGCGGGCGACGGGTGGTAGCCGAGGCGCAACTGTCGGCCGTTGAGCGAGCGACGTCGCTCGGTCACAAACAGGGTTGCGACCGCGGCGCCGATCATCCAGACGGCGAGTTCGAGCGCCCCGCCGATGGTGGTGTTCGACCCGATGATCACTCCCCGCAGCGCGAGAATCGCTGCGTGCGTGGGCAGTACGTCGCCGATGCTGTGGAGTGTCGGGGGAATCGTGGAGGTCAGGCTGGTGACGACCGCGAGAACCAGCACGGCGATGCAGACGAACCGGCCCGCCAGACCGAACGCGGCGGTGGCGGCCTGGTTGAGAGCCGTGAACGCCAATGCCGTCATTATCGCCACCCCGAGCAATCCGAACCACCTGCCCGCAGATAGATGGAGCACCGGTATGAGTGTGAGGCTCAACAGGATCGCGGACACCACCGCGATCGCGACACCTGGCGCGATCGCGTTCGCCACGATCCGTCGCGTGGACTGCCGCGATGTGAGAACGGCGTTCGGCAGCGGCGGGGCGCTGATGAACATGCTGAGCGCGCCGGCCCACAGCGCCAGGGTTACCGCTACTGCGGCGACGGCAGCGCCCAGATCGGTGCCGTCGGTTACCGCAACGGCGGGCGTGGCCGCGACATTGCTCATGCGTTCCCGCTGTGCCTTGTCGTAGGGGGGTACCTGATCGCGGCCCTGCGCGAGTTGGGTCGCCAATTCGTGTGCGCCACCGGACAGTTGCCGCAAACCGCCCTCCAACTGATGCGCACCGGAATCGAGTTGATGGACGCCATTGATGGCGGTGCCGATCTGCCCGGTGAGTGCGTCGACGCGGCCGGTGATCGCTGCCGGCGGTGGGGGAGGCGGTGGTAGCTGAAGTTGATCCTGCAAGCCGGAAGCTGCCGTCCGTACCTGGTTTACCTGGGCTTGGGCCGCATCGAGTCCCGAAGAAAGCTCACTGGTTCCGGCCGACAGCTGTGCTGCGCCCGCCGTCAGTTTGTCTGCCCCGTCGGCCAATTGGGATGCGCCGTCCGCTGCGGCGTCGAGCTGGTCGTGGATGGTGCCGAAGGACATGTACACCCGGTCCAGGTAGGTCTGGACGATCTGCTGATTGAGGGTTCGCAGCACCACCTGGGCGATTTGGCTGGTGACCAGCGGGTCCGCGACACCGGTGGCATTGGACGCCTGCACCCGGACTTCGGCTTGACCCGCATCGAGCGGATTGCTGCTCGCCGATGATGTCGCCTTGGCGGAGAAGTCTTCCGGGATGGTGACGACGGCGCCGTAGTCGCCGCGTGCCAGACCGTCGCGAGCATCTGCGGCGTCCGTCAGGATCCAGGTGAAGGCAGCCTTCGACGTGGTGAGGTTGCTGGCCAATTGCCGCCCCAGCGGGATGGTCTGGCCATCGACGGTCACGGGCTTGTCGTTGTTGACCACGGCGGCCTTGGCGGCGCCGTGGTTGGATTCGGGCGCCCAGAACGCCCACAGGAACAGGCCCATCACGAGCACCGGTAGCAACAGCAGACCGAACCAAGTGCGCCACAGGAGCTTTCCGTGCGCTACGGAGTCGCGGGTGAGGCTGGTGAGAGAGGCGATCATTTTGTCGCTCCGGCGGTTGCAGGGTTGAGGTCCACGGTGTGGACGCCGTCGGTGTCATCGGGCAACAGGTCGGCGATGCGGGCGAGGTCCTGGCAGGTCACCACGAAGGTGACAGGGCGTCCGGATGTGCTGTGGCGGTCAGCGAGGACTTCGCGCAGCCGGTCCCGCGAGGTGGTGCGGATGACGACGTCGGCGTCGTCGATGAGAATCAGCTCGACGTCGTTCGCGAGCGCCTCGTCGAGCGCGGCTTCCGGCGCGGCGGTGTCGTGGCAGGTGACCACGGCGACCTGTCGGCGGACCGTCCGCATATGTTGCGGCAGAACGTGTCCCAGTACTTTGAGGTCACCGGCGATGCGGCCGACACGGCCCGCCAGGGTGTACAGCAGCGCGGTCTTTCCGGCCGGACCGGGGCCGTGTAGCACGAGGACGGAACCACGCGGCACGGCCAGATCGATGTCGGCGTAGACGGTGCAACCGCGGTCGTCGGTGCGCGTCAGACCGGCGGCATCGATGGCATCGTCGCAACCGGGTTCGGGCCAGTCCGCCAGCCGCAGTTCGTGCATGAGGCCGTCGCCTTCGGCGTCGAAGATGGGCAGGCGGCGGTCGATGGCGCCGGGCAGGTGCCACGCGCGCCGGCCGAGCAGTGCGAGCACCGCCGGGACCAGGGTCATGCGGACCAGGAACGCATCGACGAAGACGCCGACGGCGAGGCTGAAGGCGATCGGTTTGATGACGGCGCTGCCCTCGGGGACGAACGCGGCGAACACGGCGAACATGATGACAGCGGCGGCGGTCACGACGCGCGAGGCGGAGACGAATCCGGATTGGATCGCCTGCTGCGGATCGCCTTCGTGCACATAGCTTTCCCGTATCCGCGAGACCAGGAACACCTCGTAGTCCATGGCCAGGCCGAACAGCACACCCATGAGGATGATCGGCAGGAAGCTGACCACACTGCCGACCCGGTCCACCCCGAGCGCGCTCGCCAAGTGGCCCTGTTGGAAGACGAAGGAGGTCGCCCCGAAGGCGGCACCCACTGACAGCAGATATCCGGCGGTGGCTTTGACGGGCACCCAGACCGAGCGGAACACCATCGCGAGCAGGACCAGTGACAGCCCGACGACCAGCACGCCGAACGGCACCAGCGCGGCGCCCAGTTGGGCCGACACGTCGACACCGACGGCGGTGATGCCAGTGACGGCGGTGTCGATGCCATAGGCCTGCTTGAAATGCTCACGCTGGGCGCGCAGCGTGTTCACGAGGGTCTCGGTTTGCGCCGAGTCCGGGGCTGTGGTGGGTACGACTTGGATGATGCCGGTGTCCGCCTTGGGGTTTGGGGTGGCGAGCGGGACACTGGCCACCCCGGGCAGGTGCGCGATGTCTTCGGCGATCCTGTTGACCACACCGATCGGGTCGGTGCTGGCGATGATGTCGGCCGTGACGATGAGCGGGCCGTTGTAGCCGGGGCCGAAATATTCGTCGATGACATCGTACGTGTCGCGGGCGGGGCTGCCGTGTTCTTCGGAACCGTTGTCGGGCAGAGCAAGTCGCAGCTCAGTCGCCGGTAGCGCGCACACGGCCAGGCCGGCGACGATGACGACGACCGTCACCAACGGCTTGCGGGTGGCCAACTGCACCCACAGTCGGCTCCATTCGATACGGCGGGGTCGCGTCTTGGTGGCCGTTTTTGCCTGCGTCGGTTTGGTTTTGGGCCGCAGACGTTCGCCGGCGAGAGCCATCAGCGCGGGGATCAGAGTGACCGCGATCGCGACGGCGATCGCCACGGCGGAAGCGGCCGCCAGACCCATCGTGGTCAGGAACGGGATACCGCCGACGAACAGGCCCAGCAGCGCGATGATTACCGTCAGACCCGCGAACATCACGGCCGATCCGGCCGTGGCGGTGGCGCGGGCCACCGACTCCGCGACGTCGAGACCTTCGGTGAGTTGGTCGCGGTGCCGCGACAACAGGAACAGTGCGTAGTCGATGCCGACGGCCAGCCCCAGCATCACCGCCAGCATCGGCGCGGTCGACGACACGGGAGTGACGGCGGTGGCGGCGTAAATCAGCGCCACCGAGATCGCGACACCGAGGATCGCGGTCAGTAGCGGCATACCGGCGGCGATCAGGGACCCGAACACCACCAGCAGCACCAGCAGCGCGATGAGTAGGCCGATCCCTTCGGTGGGGCTGAGTTTGGGGACCGGATTGCTGAAGGCGGGCCCACCGACGTGCACGCTCACGCCGTGGCCGATCGCGGTGGCCAGGTCTTGTCCGATATGGGTGATCTGATCGCGGGTCTCGGGCGTGACGTCGGCGAGTGCGACCGTCAGTTGGGCGGTGAGGATCGCGGCGCGATGGTCGGTCGAGATGGGTGCCTGAATCCGGGGTTGTGGGCTGCCGGGCGGGGTGTCGGTCTTCGGGGCGGGATCGAACGGGTTGATGACCGAGGCGACCTGGTGCAGCTTGGTGAGCTGGTCGACGGCAGTCGCGGTCGGTGCGGCGCTCAGCGCAGTGACGTCCTGGCCGGCCGGGGCGACGATGACCAGCTGGGCCGAGGAGCCGCTGGTTTCGGGGAACACGCGCCCGAGGTAGTCCAGGGCGTCCTGAGATTGGGTGCCGGGCACCGAGAAGGTGTCGTCGGTGCCCTTGTTGAAGCCGGCCAGGCCGCCCGCGACGGCGAGCGCGAGCAGCCAGGCCACGATGACCCAGCGGCGCCGGCGCACCAGCAGGTGGCCCAGTTGGTAGAGGAAGGACGACATGACGATCGCCTAACTGGTGGTCTGGATGGGTGGCTGGGCGTTGCGAGCCTGAGCGAATGACGTGAAACCTGGTATCGCGGCACAGAGTTTCGACACGTCGTGGCCCGCGCACATGACCGTCCGATCTGGCCGGACTACGGCAGCGGTCGCATGTCCGTGGCGCAGCCACCGCTCCAGTTCGCCCCCGGGCTCGGCGACATGAACGACGATGCCGTGCTCATCGAGCGCGGCGAGCTGGAACGCCAGGGGACGCGTCGTGGTGACGAGTGCAAAGCCGTTGCCCAACACCGTGTCCAGGCGCCGGCCGTCGGCCAGTACCGGGTTGGGGCACAAGGTGCCGGCAAGGTGGCGGGGTCTCCGGCTCTTGATGACCAACGCAGACTCGTGCAGCCGGGGGGTCGTGCCGTGGGTGAGCTTGTCGCGCAGGCCGGGTATCAACCGGAGCCGGGGTGTGACGGTGCGCCGCACCAAGTTTCCCGCATGACCACCGGCCGTCATTGCCCACCCCATGGCCAATGCCAGGCCGATCATGCTGCGCGCGTGGGGTTTCCGCTCCTGCTCGTAGGTCGTCAGCAGTGCTTCGGGTAGTTCGCCGTCGATCACACCGGCGACTTTCCACGCCAGGTTCATCGCGTCACGCAGGCCCGCGCCCATGCCCTGCCCGATGAAGGGCGGCGTGAGGTGGGCGGCGTCGCCGAGGAGGAACACGTTGCGGTCCCGCCATCTGTCGGCGATCTGTGCGCGAAACGTGTACTCGGTGACCCGCACCAGGTCGAGGTCGTCGTCGGCGACATCGCCGATCCACGGTGCGATCAAGGGCCGAAGGGTCTCGATCGTGCTGAAGTCGGCGGCTGTTTCCGGCGGCAGCAGTCGAAACTCCCACCGGTAGCGGTTGGGGCCGATCCGCATGTACGTCGCAGCCCGAACGGGATCGCAGACCTGGTGCACGCCATCCCACTGCTCGAGTTCGGCTTCGGTGACGACGTCGGCCACCAGCCAGCGCTGCTCGAACCGCAGGTCGTCCATGGCCGCACCGATGGAGGCTCGCACGATGCTGTTGGCTCCGTCGCAGCCCAGCACGTAGCTGGTTTCGACGACGTGCTCCGTCCCGGTGGCGCGGTCGGAGTAGGTCACCCGGACGCGGCCCGGTTCGTGTTGGGTGATGCCGGTGACCTCGGAGTTGCCGCGCAGCTGCACATTTGGTCGCGTGGCCAGGTTGGCACGCAGCAGCTGTTCCAGTTCGGGTTGGTCGAACATGTTGGCTTGCGGGAAGCCATGCCGGCTGCGGGCGGGGTCGCGGTCGAACTGTGCCAGCGTGTGGTGGTTCTGGTCGAGCAACCGTAAGCCGAGCGCTGGGCGGGAAATCGTGGCGAACTCTTCGGCCACGCCGAGGCGGGCAAGAATGCGATGAATCTCGTCATCGAGGTGCACCGCGCGGGGCTGGGGATAGACCGATTCCCAGCGGTCCAGAACCAGCGTCGGCACGCCGTGGTCGGCGAGCAACGTCGCGGCAGTGACACCGGTCGGTCCCGCTCCGACGACGACAACGGGCACGGATTGCGTTACAGGGTCAGGCATTTCGATCCTCGACTCGAATCAGCCGATGATCGGCATGCGGTTGGCGACGAGTGCGTCGAGGCGCGTCTGCATGGCGGCCTCGATTCGGGACGCGAAGTCCTCGGCGGTTTCCCCGGGATTCGCGGTCATCGGGGGCAGGACCGCGGTCACCAGCTTGGTCGGCAATGCGACGTAGGGGAGCATGCCGGCGACGCCGATATTGAGTCCCCACGGAATGGTGACGCTGATGGGCAATGTCTTCATGCGCAGACGCCGGTGCAGGCCCAATCGTCGGGCGAGGCCTCGGCCGTCGGACACGACGAACAACGAGTCACCGGCGCCGGCCGTCACGACGGGGACCACCGGGACGTCATGAGTCATGGCCAGGCGGGCGAACCCGCAGCGCTCATCGAAATGCACCTGATTGCGGTCCCGCCAGGACTTCCCGGCATCGACGTCGCCGCCGGGGAACACCAGCACGTTGTGCCCGGCGGCGAAGGCGGCGTCTGCCGATTCCTGGCTTGCGGGCCGGCCGTCGAGAAACTCGGCGATGCGGCCCGCGCCGACCGTCCACGCCACCTGGTGAACGAGCGCGGTGGTCGGCCGTTTGAGTGCCGCTTTCTCGCGGACGGCGATCATCGCCAGCACGTTGAGGTCCGCCAGGCCGCCGAAGCCGTGATTGGCGACAAGCAACGCCGGCTCGGGAATCTCGGCGTCGATGTGGATTTCGTGGCGGTGGTACCACCGCAGATAGTTCGGGACCGCCACGCACATTGCGGATTTGAGTGCGGATGCCGTCGAGGAGGGGTCGGTCATGGGATCAACTGCTCGTCAGCAGCGAGCGCCTGCCCGAGGCAAGAACACGCACGAGGAGGCGGTTGGGAACAAGGCGCGCGATACGGGTGACAACCCGGGTTGGCCACCCCGGGATCACCGTCCCGCAGTCGCGATCGATGGCCTCGATGCCGGCTCGTGCAACGTCGCGGGAGGACATGTACATCATTTTGGGCAACCGGAATACATCGTCGTCAGCGCCTGCGGCAGAGAGGAATTCGGTCGCCACAGGCCCTGGGCACAACGTGGCGACAGTGACGCCGGTGCCCGCGAGCTCTCCGCGCAGTCCTTCGCCGTACACATGGGTAAATGCCTTGGTGGCGGCGTAGCCGGCCTGTGTGGGTGTCGGCATGAACCCGGCGCTTGACCCGACGTTGAGGATGGCGCCGCGGCGGCGGGGAACCATCTGCTGTACGGCGCGGGTCGTCAGGTCGATGACAGCCTCGACATTGACGCGGACCTGGTTGATTTCCGCATCCACGGACGAGTCGACAACTGCGCCAATGGTTCCGATGCCCGCATTGTTGACCAGGATGTCGACCTGCAGACCGCGCGTTGCGATGGTGCTGAACAGTGCGGCCCGCTGCGTCGGATCGGTGACATCGCACCCGATCACTTCGACATTGACTTCTGACGAGAGCTCCGCAGCAAGTGCATGCAGCCGGTCTTCGCGGCGGGCCACCGAGGTGACGTTGTGGCCGCGGGCGGCGAGTTCGCGTGCGATGTCGGCGCCGATGCCGGATGACGCGCCGGTGACGACGGCAGTCGACGACGGGTTCGGGGTGGGCAAGCTCATGGGGTCGTCCCTTCGATGAGGTTGAAAGATGTGGTTCGAGAACGGCCGATCACCGGGACGGTGCGCTCCACCGCATAGCCGTGCACTGCGGTCAGCACGGTGTGCTGCGTGTCGAGCACCTCGGCCAAATTGTCGTGTGTGAGAAGCTCGTCGAGCGCGGCGCGATCGTCCACGCCGAAAAACACCGCTGCGTGGTACCGGTGTTGGGGCGGGTTGTCGTGGGCGACGCCGGGCGATCCGCCGAGAAGCGGGGTATACGGTAGGAAGGCGTAGGACCGTAGATCCCTTGCGCCTGCTGCCATCAGCGCCGGGCTCAGCTGCTGATGCACAAAGGAACGAAACATCCTGGCGGCGACACCCATTCGGCGGCGCAACAACAGTGCGACGTGCTGCTGGGCGGAGTTGTCGTACCCGTCGGTGAACCAGCGTCCGCCGCGCGGCCCTGTGTGGTGGGCCAACACCCGGGTGAAGACGTTCTGCTCATCGAGGAACACCTCGCGCGAGTGCAGGCCGGTGCGCAGCATGGCCGCGGCGCTGGTGAATCGGATCTCGGCGCAGCCGTCGAGGTGCCATGTGCGCGGTATCGAGGTACCTATGCCGGCGGTGGCCGGCCAGAACCCGTGGTCGGTGGACGAGAACAGCCGTTGGTTGTATTCGAGGAGATGTGGCAAACGTATGACCTTGTCGGCGTGCGTCTTTGCCCAGTATGTGGTGGCTGCGTCACGCGAGAGATCGCTACGCAACATGAGTGGAGCAAGCAGCGACGTGGTGCGGGTTGGCGTCACGGTGCTCACTCCGCATCCACCAGCCGCCACGTGAGGGCGTAACGGCCCAGGATTGCCTCGACCGGGGCACGGTCCGTGCCGGGGGCCACGCGCACCGTGACAACCGTTGCTGCGTCTTCGGTATCCGCGGTCACGCCGCGCACGCCGTCGACATCTGCGACGGCGTCACGGACCGCGCTTCGGGCGGCGTCGGCCCGCAGCGGCAGCTTGTACGGCTTACCGACGGCGGTGACGGGGATGGCGTCGATCGCGATTACCGATTTCGGAGCGGCCGCGCTCTCGGCGACGTGCTCAACGGCCCACTGCCGCAACAAATCCGGAGTTGTGGCAGCGTCGGGCCGCAATGTGACATACGCGACCGGTACCTCACCGGCGTGCACGTCGGGCCGGCCGACCGCGGCCGCGCCGGTGACGTCGGGATGCGCCAGCAGTGCGTCTTCGATCATTGCCGGGTCGATGTTGTGCCCGCCGCGGATGATCAGGTCCTTCGCGCGCCCGCAGAGATGGACGAAGCCGTCGTCGTCGACCCATGCGAGGTCGCCGGTGTCGAGCCAACCGTCGACGAGCTTGCCGTTGCCGTCGAGGACGAAACCGTCAGAGCTGCGGTCGGTGACGTAGCCCGGGAACACGGTGGGGCCACCGACCACGAGGGTGCCGATCTGGCCGGCCGACAGTTCGTGCCAGTCGCCGTTGTCGTCGATGTCGACGGTCTTGAGTTGTTGGTAGGGGAGCCGCTGACCGGCCGAGCCGGGCCGGGGATGGTCGGGGAAGCTGCGCGCGCTGGCGCAGGTGGCCTCGGTCAGGCCGTAACCTTCCAGCAGGGGGACACCGGTGTGCGACTCGAAATCGCTGCGCACCGCAGGCGGCAGCGCGGAGGCACCGACAATCGCCATCCGCAGACTGGAGATGTTGGCATCGACGGGGAGCAGGCTGAGCACGGCGTACACCGTCGGTACCGCGCTCATGGTGGAGATCCCGTAGCGCTCAATGATTTTCCAGAAGTTGCCGTAGAGCGACATATCCCGGTAGCCGAGCGGGCCGGCCCACAGCACCTGCTGTCCGCGCAGCAGCGGCGCCAGTAGCGTCACCACGAGGGCGTTGACGTGGAACAGTGGCAGCGCGGCGAACAACACCGGGGTTTCATCGAGCACCGTGTTGGCGGCGATCATCCATGCATCGGCCACCTCGTTGGCGTGCGTGTGGGCGGCCAGTTTCGGCGCGCCGGTGGTTCCGCCGGTGTGGAACAACGCGGCCAGATCGGTGGATTCCGGTGCGGCGCCGTGGAATCGGGTGCCGTCGTGTGCCGTGGACAGTCGCGCCAGGTAGTCGACCTTGGCTCCCGCCACCGTGGGGACGTCGATCGCCGTCGCGCCGGTCGGCCCGATCAGCAGGATGGTGTCGATCAAGCCGGCACTGACGAGACGCTCTGCCACCGCCCATGCCGAGGCGTCGAGCTCAGCGTCCGCCGTGATGAGGACTCGGGCGCCGGATCGCCGCACCAGTTCACTGACGTGCTCCGGGGAGAGCCCGCCGTTGATGGGCGCCGCGATGCCGGCGAGCTGAGCCGCCAGCGTCGCGGTGATCAGGTCATCGCAGTTCGGTGCGATGAGCGCGACGGCATCATGGCGCTGAACACCCAAGTCGCGCAGTAGGTTTGCGCTCTGGTGCACGTCGTGCAGCAGTTGGCTGAAGGTGCGCTCAACGGGCTTCTCCCAACGTTCGCCGTCGGGCACGACGCTGACGGCGATCCGGTCCGGCCACATCTGTGCCGCGCGCGCCAGCAGCGCGTAGGTGGAGGCCGGCAAGCCCCGCTCGGAAAGTGGGACGGCTTCGATGTCGGCCAGGTCGCTCGGGCTGGAGTACCTGGGCCACAACAGGTTCGCGCTCATGCGTACTTCACGATGTTGCGCTGGGCGCCGAGGTCGATGGCGCCGTCATCGGTGGCGATGGTCGTCTCGACGACGTCACCGTCGTGCAGGTATTTCGGGTTGCGCGCCTGGCTCTTGAAGAAGGCCTTCCATTTCACGGCGGGCGGCAGCAGCGACCCGATGAACGCGACAGCCTTGTGCGGCGCACTCAGCGCGGTGCCCACGGGTGTGCCGGTCAGAATCAGGTCGCCGGCACTGAGGTCTTGAAAGCGGGTCAGCGATTGCAGGGCCTGCAGCGGCGGGTAGATCATGTCGCCGGCAACGCGCATGTCTTGCCGCAGTTGGCCGTTCACGCGCAGCTGTAGTCGCAGCTCGCCGAAGCGCTTGAGCTCGGCGGCGGTCAACAGCACCAGGGCCGGGCCGACGGGCGTAAAGGTGGGGTAGGACTTGGCCTCGTAGAACTGTGTCTGGGGCAGCTGGATGTCGCGCGCGGAGACGTCATTGGTGACCACCAGTCCGGCTACGTAGTCGGCGAGGTTGGCCTCGGTGATGGTGCTGCCCACCGGGATGTCGGTGCCGATGACCAGACCGATCTCCACTTCGTAGTCCAGGAACTGCACGTGGCTGGGTTTGACGATCGCGTCCGATGGGCCCGTGATCGACGCCGACGATTTACGGAAGAAGGTCAACGGGATCGAGGCCGGTTCCATCCCGGCGTCTTTGACGTGCGAGGCGAAGTTCGTCATCTGGGCGACCACCCGGCAGGGTACGGTCACGGGAGACACGAGTTCGAGGCTGTCGACCGGCACCGTGGCGGTGTCGGCGGCAGCGGCTTCGATGGCGACGCGGTCGGCGAGCAGGGCGCCCGTGGTGGTCGCATCGGTGGCGATCTTGGCGGCACCGGTGGCGGTGTGCACCCACCAGGCGTCGGCGGTGCGCAGAACGGAGATGGTCATGACTTGGCTGCTTTCAGTAGGCCGATGAGGCGGTTGACGTCGAATTCGTTGTTGCTGCGCAGGGCGGTGAGCAGTTCTCGTACCTCGCCGCGCGCGTGCCGCGGACTGGTGCCGAGGAAGTCGGCGGTGGCCGGCGGTCCCCATTGCGCCAGGCCGGAGGCGGTGAACTCGGCCCATCCGGGTTCGAGCGTGCTGTCGAACATGTCGCCGTCGGTGAAGTGCTCGACCATGAACCCGTCCGGGTCACGCCAGTAGTCGAAGATCTGGCTGCCCTGGATGTGCCGGCCGATGCCCCAGGAGCGTTGGTAGCCATGGTCTTTGAGGTATTCACCACCGGCGGCGAGGGCGTCGAGGTCACTGACCTGATAGGCCGAGTGGACGTAGCGGTTCGCGGGCCCCAGCGCCAAGGCGAGGGTGTGGTGGTCGGTCGGGATCGAGCCGCGGTCACACCGGATGAAGCTCATGGTGGGGCCGCGTTCGCGCTGGCCCGGGAAGTACAGGAAGTCGCTGACGATCAAGCCGAGCGTATCGAGGTACCAGTCCAGCGCGGCACGGTATTTGGTGGACTGGACGACGACGTGGCCGAGGCGTTGCACCGTCGTCGGCACCCGCGGCGGCCGTTGAGTGGCGTTGATCCGGACGACATCGTGGCCGAGGTTGAAGGTGTGCGGTGCCTGGGCCGGCAGCGGGCTCAGCGGATGCGTACCGGACACCACGTGCACCGGAATACCGCTGGGGTCGGTCAAGTGCACACCCAGCCCGCCGATCGCCTCCGGTAGCGCGGTCACCCGGGCGCCGGTCTTGTCGGCCAGTCGGACCAGGTCTGTGTCGTCGCCGGCGGCGAACGCCATGCCGCGGAAACGCGTCTGCGCGCCACGCCGGATGAGGACACACGGGGCGTCGGGATCGCTGCCGCGCAAATGCAATTCGGTATCGGTGCGCAGCGCGGTGCCGAAGCCGAATGCATGGGCAAAGGCCTCGGCGCGCGCCAGGTCGGGTTTGTCGAATTCCAGCCAGGCGACGTCCGTCACCTTGATCAGTGGGTTGCGGGAGCGCCCAGGGTGCTCGCCGGCCAGTGCCCCCTGCGCGCTGTGCAGGCCGTTGTGGGCGCCAATGGTGTTGCTGCTCATCGTGCGTACTCCTTTCGTGACGCTGTGACCGCGGCGCCGACCGCACCCCGGACCTTGTCGATCACGGCCAGCGCGTCGGCGGGGCCGTGGTCTCCGCGCCATGCGACGTGCTGATCGGGACGGATGAGCACCAGGTCGCGCTCGTAGAGCTTGCGGGTGTGTGCGTCGCGGACGTCGACGACGGTCAGTGGGACACCGCGGTCGTCGGCCGCCGCCATCAAGTCGGTGATATCGATATCGGTGAAACGCAGCAGGGTGAATCCGGGGCCGAACAGATCGAACAACGCTGTGCCATCGGGCAGGAAGACACTCGGCGGGCGGGCACCCGGCACGGTGCTCGGGATGTACCGATGTGAGGGGCCGGCCGGCGGGCAGCTCGGTTCCGTACAGACGACCGGTGAGGTGTCATAGCGGTATCCGTACTCGATTCCGTCGGCCTCGTTTTCGAGGTTGCCGAGATCCAGAATCTCGCGTCCCAGGCGTGCGCGGTCGCGTTCACCTGACCAGTTCTGCCCGGAAAGCGAAGCGCGGTTTGCCATTTGGATGGCCAGGCGCACCATGGTGTGGCGTGCTGAGGCATCCCGATTGGCGATCCCGACGCCGCGGCGTTCGGCCGCGTACGCACTGAGCAGGCGCGGACCGCCCCAGCCGTTGACAACGGCGGCCAGCGCCCAGCCCAGCCCGACCCCGTCGCCGACACCGGTGTTCATGCCGTAGCCACCGTTGGGCACCACCTGGTGGGCGGAGTCGCCGGCCAGCCAGACTCGGCCGTGCCCGTACGAGTCGGCCAGCGACAGCCGGGGCCGCCACTCGTTGGCAACGATGATGTCGCAGTCGAATTCGACTCCCAGGCGGGCGAACAGGAACTGCTTCGGATCGATCGCCTCGGTCTTCACTCCCACGCCGATCAGCGTGTGCAACGTCCAGGTGTCACGGTCGTTCTGCGAGATGAGGGTCCAGCCTTCGGGGGACTGGGTGTGCCAGGTGGTGCCGAACCGCTCCAAGATCTCGCGGGCCGGGGAAGTGAAATGCACCATGTACACGCGGCCGTCCATCGGGGTCTGTCGCTGGTCCATGAATGCCCGCACCGTGCCCGCGACCATTTTGCGCAGCCCGATTTCGCGGGCGGCCATACGGCGGATATCGATGTCGTGCAACGCGATTCCCAGTTCGCGTCGCACGATGCTGCCGGCGCCGTCGCAACCGGCCAGATAGTCCGCGCGTACGGTCCGGGTCTCGCCGGTGGCGCTGCAGTTGATGACGGCGTCGACGCCGCCGGCGTCCTGGCGGAACGACTGCAATGCCCACCCATACCGGACGTCGACGCCGGTGCGCGTCTCCAGGATCTCCTTCAGCGCCGGTTCGAGAATCGCCTGGGAGACCCGCATCGGGGGCTCCAACGCCATGGTCCCGTCGATGCAGGCCCGGATGGCGTCGCGGCGCGCGGCCACCCCGGGGTAGCGGAATCGCGCCAACTCCCACCCACTGAGCTTGGTGACCCACGCGACGTCGAACGGATTGTCCTCGGGGACAGCCACTTTGCGTAGTTCGTCGGCGATGCCGAGTTGCCGGTACAGCTCCATGCTGCGGCCATTGGTGATGTCCATCTTGGGGTGCGTCGTCGTCGACGGATTGCGTTCGACGAGTAGTGCCGGCACGCCCTGACGGGCCAAGGTCAGCGCCAAGGTGAGGCCGACCGGCCCGCCGCCGGCGATCAGTACCGGGATCCGGTCAGTCGGGGAGGGTTCGATCATCGTTGATCCCTTCGAGTGGCAACAACTATGTATCGAATTGAACAGAAGTGTTCAACACAAGTCAAGGGTGTATTTTGAACAAAGTTGTTCAGAAGATCGATGATGTGTGCAATCGCTGTTGCTATCGTTATGGATTGGACAGGTGATGCAGACGGTGCAGGAGAACTTGAAGGAGCCGCGCCATGACCACAACTGACGACCGGATCGTGACGGCGGCAGTGCGGCTCTTCGTCGAGAAGGGCACCACGCAGGTCACCATCAGTGAGCTGGCGCAAGAGGCGAACGTGGCCCGCGGCACCCTGTACCGGAACGTCGGCTCGATGGACGATCTGTTCGATCGCGTCGTCAGTGAGGTCACCGCGGACCTGCATCGGCGCGTTTCGGCTTCGTTCCTGGCGGCGGCGACCGATGATGCCGCGACGAGGCTGGCCACGGGCATTCGGATGTGGGTGCGCTATGGGCACGAGAACCCCATGCTGGGACGGTTCGCCGTCAAGTTCGGCCTCAGCGAAGAGACGCTGCGCACCTGGATGGCCGGCCCGCCGAGCAGTGACGTCGACGCCGGCGTGGCGGCCGGCCGCTACCAGCTGGGTGAGATCGGAGTCGACAGCGTGGCCTCGATGGTCATGGGCGCCACGGTCAGCGCCATGTGGATGGTTCTGGAAGGTCATCAGACCTGGCGTGAGGCAGGCTCGGCCACTGCGGAACTTGTGTTGCGCGCCTTGGGGATCGACACCCAAGAGGCGCACCGCATCGCGACCGAGCCGCTGCCCGCACTGCAGCCGTCCGCCTGAATGCCCGCTGGCATGGTTCGCGCTCGCCGCTGTTTTCGGTGGCTCGCTGCCGTCATCGGATTGGTCGTCGCGCTGCTAGCGGGCGAATGCGTGTGGGTGCGGCCTTCGCTCGTCGCGATGCCCGCGGTGCCCGACGCCGGTTATGGATTCAGCGTCGGCGCGCCGCAGTCCTGGATGAGCGACGCCGACGCCGACCGCGAACTCGATGCCGTGGCCCGAACGCGGGCGGAGTGGATGCGGGTGCTGATCGACTGGCACATCGTGGAACCTGTTAAGGGCCAATACAATTGGCACTACGTCGACCACTGGGTGAACGGCTCCAAGAAGCGTGGCCTGAAGGTGCTCGGCCTGATCGCGTACAGCCCCACGTGGGCTCGGGCGCCGGGTTCGTATTTCAGTGCGCCACCGGTGAATCCGGCGGACTACGCCGCCTTCGTCACGGCCGTCGTGCAGCGCTACGGCGACCGCGTCGCCGATTGGGAGATCTGGAACGAGCCGAATCTGCCGCTGTTCTTCGGATTCACCGACAACCGCGCTGCCGTCTACACCGAGCTGCTCAAGGCGGCCTATCCGGCGATCAAGGCCATTCAGCCCGACGCCACGGTCATCGCCGCCGGGCTCAGCCGCGCCACCGGCCCGGACGCGCCGACCAAATTCCTCGCCGACATGTACGCCAATGGCGCGCGGAAGTTCTTCGACGCCACCGCGATGCACCCGTATGTGTTCCCGGGCGGCATCGCCGAAGACGGCGACAACGGGTGGTCGGACCTGGTGCGCGTGCACGACCTGATGACCGTCAACGGCGACGGAGACAAGAAGGTGTGGATGACGGAACTGGGCGCCTCGACGTGCGCGCCGCAGGCCCGGGGCGTCAGCCAGGACGAGCAGGCGCGCCAGATTCTGCAGGTGCTGTCGGGCGTGGCGGGGACGGGTTGGAGCGGCCCGGCCTTCATCTTCGCGGTGCGTGACACCGACACCGCCAAGCGTGACGACCTCGAATCCAACTTCGGTGCGTTGCTGACGTCGGACTGGAAGCCCAAGTACACGGCGGCGGTGCTGGCTCGGTAGCCCACCACGGCGGCCGCGCCGCTCGTATAGTCGAGGCGTGGCAGGCCGTCCGATTCATACGTTCGAAGTACTCCGCACCCAGCGCCTGACCCCGCACATGATTCGTGTTGTGTTCGGCGGCAACGGGTTCGACACCTTCACTCCCAAGGAATTCACAGATTCCTACGTCAAGTTCGTCATCGTGCCCACCGGTGTCCAGGTGGCCGATCTCGCGCAGCCGCTCACGCTGGACAGCTTCGAGGAGCTGCCGGCCGACCAGCGCCCGACGGTGCGGACCTACACCGTGCGCAGCGTCGACGTCGAGCAGCGCGAACTCACCGTCGACTTCGTCGTACACGGCGACACCGGCGTGGCCGGGCCGTGGGCGGCGTCGTTGGCGCCAGGCGACCCCGCGTATCTCATGGGACCCAATGGGGCATACGCGCCCAACCCGGCCGCCGACTGGCACCTGCTGGCCGGCGACGAAGCCGGGCTGCCGGCGCTGAGCACCGCGCTGGAAGCGTTGCCGCCCAACGCGATCGGCCAGGCCTTCATCGAAGTCGACGGACCGGACGACGAACTCGAGTTGACCGCGCCGGCCGGCGTGAAGATCCAGTGGATCCACCGCGGCGGCCGCGCCGACCTCGTGCCCGATGACCAGGCCGGCGACAACGCGCCGCTCATCGCGGCGGTCCGGGCGGCCGACTGGCTGCCCGGCCAGGTCCAGGTGTTCGTGCACGGTGAGGCGCAGACCGTCATGCACAACCTGCGGCCCTACCTGCGCAAGGAGCGCGGCGTCGGCGCCGAATGGGCGTCCATCTCCGGCTACTGGCGCCGCGGCCGGACCGAAGAGACCTTCCGGCAGTGGAAGGCCGAGCTGGCGAAGGCCGAAGCCGAGGCATAGGCCGGAAAGCCGACGCGCAGGCCGACGCTAATGTGCGATCCTCAGCCGAAGTTTGCGACGGAAGGGCGGCCTGATGGCGTTCGGTGACTATCAACTCGAGATTTACCTGCAGGGGCTCGGCGGTGTCGTCCCGACGCTGCCGATCTCGTTCGCGGAACTCGAGGAGCGCGCCCAGGCCGCGATGCCGCCGTCGATCTGGTCGTACGTCGCCGGCGGCGCCGGTGACGAGCGGACGCAACGCGTCAACGTCAGCGCCTTCGAGCGCTGGGGCCTCATGCCGCGGATGCTGGTCGGGGCCACCGAGCGGGACCTGACGATCGACCTGTTCGGGCTGAAGCTGCCATCGCCGTTGTTCCTCGCGCCCATCGGCGTCATGGGCATCTGTGCCCGCGACGGCCACGGCGACCTGCATGCCGCGCGGGCTGCGGCCCAGACCGGGGTGCCGATGATGGTCTCGACGCTCACCAGCGATCCGCTGGAGGACGTCGCCGCCGAATTCGGTGATACCCCAGGCTTTTTCCAGCTGTACACCCCGAAAGACCGCGATTTGGCGGCGAGCCTCGTCAGCCGTGCCGAAGCGGCGGGGTACCAGGGCATCGTCGTCACCCTCGACACCTGGGTACCCGGCTGGCGTCCCCGCGACCTGTCGACGGCCAACTTCCCGCAGCTGCGCGGCCACTGTCTGTCCAACTACACCAGCGACCCGGTCTTCCGTGCCAAGCTGCCCGCGCCGCCCGAGCAGAACCCACAGGGCGTGGTGATGCAGTGGGTGCAGGACTTCGGCAACCCGCTGACCTGGGACGACCTGCCCTGGCTGCGATCGCTGACGAAGTTGCCGCTGCTGGTCAAGGGCATCTGTCACCCCGACGACGCGCGGCGCGTCCGCGACGCCGGCCTCGACGGCATCTACTGCTCCAACCACGGCGGCCGGCAGGCCAACGGCGGAATTCCGGCCATCGACTGCCTGCCCGGCGTCGTCGCGGCGGCCGACGGACTGCCGGTGCTGTTCGACTCCGGCGTCCGGACCGGCGCCGACGTCGTCAAAGCGCTGGCGCTGGGGGCGACGGCGGTCGGCATCGGCCGGCCGTACGCGTACGGCATGGCGCTGGCCGGCACCGCCGGCGTCGTTCACGTGGTGCGGTCCCTGCTGGCCGAGACCGACCTGACCATGGCCATCGACGGCTACCGCTCACTGGCCGAACTGACGCCGGATGCCTTGCGTCGCGTCGACGCCTGAGCGAACAAGTGGATGCAACACCCAATCTTACATCCACTTAACCGATAAATGGATGTAAGGTCGCAGTGTGCATCCACTTAGCGCTGTTACTTACGAGGATGTGCGCTGGGAGCCGCAGGTTCATTACGCAGGTATGCCACCCAAACACGGCACCTACCATCCAGCAGTGCCGGCAAGCATCGCCGAGCTGGACCTGGTGTTGCCTGACGCGGTCTTGGCCGAGGCTGAAGCAGCGAGATCGCCCGGTTCGACGCCGAACTAGGCGGCGAGATCGCACCGTTCGCTGCGGTCCTGCTGCGGTCGGAATCTGCTGCCAGCTCCCAGATCGAGAATCTCTCGGCGTCGGCAAGATCTGTCGCCGAGGAAGAGCTCGTCGGTGGCACTGGCAAGCGCAACGCCGCCGACATCGTCGCCAACACCGCCGCGATGCAGGCTGCGTTGGATCTCTCGGGGACCATCGACGCCGCAGCCATCCTCGCGATGCACGCCGCGCTCATGGTCAATCAGCCACGGCACACCCCGGGGCAATGGCGTACCGAGCCGGTGTGGATCGGTCGTGGATCGACACCTGTCGGTGCGACATTCGTAGGCCCACGTCACGAACTCATTCCCGCTGCGATCGACGACCTCATCGCGTTCACGAGGCGCACCGACACCGCAGTACTGCCGCTGATCGCGGTAGCCCACGCTCAATTCGAGACGCTGCACCCGTTTACCGACGGCAACGGTCGCACCGGGCGTGCGCTGGTCCAGGCAATGCTGCGCAATAAGGCACTGACTCGTCAGATCACTGTGCCGGTGTCGGCGGGGTTGCTGGCCGATACGGACGGATACATCGGGGCACTTACGGCGTACCGGGAGGGTGACGCCGCGCCCATCGTGGAGCGATTTGCCGAGGCAAGTCTGCGCGCCACGGTCAACGGTCGGCAGCTGGTCACAGACCTGCGTACCATCCGCGCCAGCTGGAACGACAGGATCACCGCGCGTGCGGATTCAGGAGCGTGGAAGGTGGCCGACCTACTGACCAGCCGCCCCGTGATCAATGCCGCACTGCTCGTGGACAAAGGCATTGTGGCCCAGACTGCACACGCCCAGCGCGTACTGACTCCATTGGTTGAGGCAGGCGTGATCATCGAGACCACCGCTGGGCGCCGCAATCGCGTATGGCGATCCCCGGAAGTTCTTGCTGCGCTCGATGCGTTCGCCGAACGTGCGGGCAGGCGCGTCGACGCCTGAGGTCACAGCTCGGAAACCGACGGGTGGCGTGACGGGCGATCGGCCGAGCGTTCTGCCAACGTAGGGGAGTGCACCAGGCGGTTCTCGACGAGTTCGATCAGTACCTCGAACTCGAATGCGGGCGTTCCGAGCACACGCGGCGCGCCTATCTCGGTGACCTGCGGTCGTTGGGGGAATTCCTCGGCGACGACGCGACCCTCGCGGACCTGGACCTCATGACGCTGCGGTCGTGGCTCGCCGAACAGGCCGCCAGGGGCGCCGCCCGGACCACGCTGTCCCGCCGGACCTCGGCGGTCAAGACCTTCACTGCGTGGGCCGTGCGGCGCGGGCTGCTCGAGACCGACCCGGCCGTCCGGCTGCAGACCCCCAAGGCGCATCGTGCGCTGCCCGCAGTGCTGCGTCAGGACCAGGCCGTCGATGCCATGTCGGCGGCGAATTCCGGTGCCGAACAAGGTGATCCGGTGGCGCTGCGGGACCGGCTGATCGTCGAGATGCTGTATGCCACCGGCATCCGTGTCAGCGAGCTGTGCGGCCTGGACATCGATGATGTCGACCAGAGCCGCCGGTTGCTGCGCGTGCTCGGTAAAGGCGACAAGGAGCGCACCGTGCCCTTCGGGGAACCGGCCTTCAACGCGCTGCGGGCCTGGCTGTCCGACGGCCGCCCGGCGCTGGCGGTCGCGACGTCCGGCCCGGCGCTGCTGCTCGGGGCACGGGGACGACGCCTCGACCCCCGACAGGCGCGAACCGTCGTGCACCAGACGATCTCGGCGGTGGACGGTGCACCCGACATCGGGCCGCACGGCTTGCGCCACAGCGCGGCCACCCACCTGCTGGAAGGTGGTGCCGACCTGCGCGTGGTGCAGGAGCTACTGGGGCATTCATCGCTCGCGACGACGCAGCTCTACACGCACGTGACCGTCGCCCGGCTGCGCGCCGTCCACGACCAGGCCCACCCTCGGGCCTAACTCGTCGTCGCGAGCATTTTGGGGGCCGCTCGCGGCCGGCGAGGGTGCGCATCGTGCACGCGAATAGCGGCGTGTCGCCGTACAAACACGGCCGCTCGCGGTCAAAGGGGCTTGAGGCGGATCGGGGTGGTGGCGAGCAGGCCGAGGGGATCGACGTAGTCGGCGTCGGACGACGCGCCCCACATGGCGCCCCAGTGCAGACAGCTCGCGCAGCCGGGGTGCCCGGCCAGCAGCGTGCCGAGCGGCGTACCCGCCGCGACGACGGCGCCGGCGCGCACCGCCGCCCGGACGGGCTCGTAGCTGGTCCGCAGCCCGCCCGGATGAGCGACCGACACGACGGGCCGGCCTGCGAGCTCGCCGGCGAACACCACGGTGCCCGGGCCGGCGGCGTACACCGTCTGGCCGGCGGCACCGGCGAGGTCGACGCCCCGATGCCCGCGCTGCCAGTTCGGCCGCGGCGCGTCGAACGTGCGCACGACGGCCGGTCGCGGCCGCAGCGGCCAGTCCAGGCGGTCGTCGGTGGCGTGCGCCACGCCGGTCGAGCCGAGTCCGGCGAGCAGGAGCGCCAGTAGAGTCCGCATCAGGCCAGTTCAGCGCTTCGGCGGCGGCTTCGGCACCCCCAGAAACCCGATCTGTGGATAACCCGCGCACTGTGGACAAAAGCACCCCCGGCGAGCGTGTAAACTTCCACCTGCAATCCGCATTCGTGGGTTGACTTCGCGCGCCTGCACAGCGGCTCGATCTCGGGTCGCCACCGCATGCCGGGCGGTCCCACCTCGGACAACCGAGTTGGGTCCGGCACGCAGCAGACGCCAGGGTCCGGAATCACCCGATACCGGACGACAACCGATAACTGAGTGAGGCACCAACATGGCCGTAGTGACCATGAAGCAGCTGCTGGACAGCGGCGCACACTTCGGGCACCAGACCCGTCGCTGGAACCCCAAGATGAAGCGGTTCATCTTCACCGACCGCAACGGCATCTACATCATCGACTTGCAGCAGACGCTGACCTACATCGACAAGGCGTACGAATTCGTCAAGGAGACCGTTGCCCACGGCGGCACCGTGCTCTTCGTCGGTACCAAGAAGCAGGCCCAGGAGTCCATCGCCGACGAGGCCACCCGCGTCGGCATGCCCTACGTCAACCAGCGCTGGCTGGGCGGCATGCTCACCAACTTCTCGACCGTTCACAAGCGCCTGCAGCGCCTGAAGGAACTCGAGTCGATGGAGCAGACCGGTGGCTTCGAGGGTCGCACCAAGAAGGAAATCCTCATGCTGACGCGTGAGAAGAACAAGCTCGAGCGCAGCCTCGGCGGTATCCGGGACATGCAGAAGGTTCCGTCGGCCATCTGGGTCGTCGACACCAACAAGGAGCACCTGGCCGTTTCCGAGGCCATCAAGCTCGGCATCCCGGTCATCGCGATCCTGGACACCAACTGCGATCCCGACCAGGTCAACTACCCGATCCCGGGTAACGACGACGCCATCCGCAGCGCCGCGCTGCTGACCAAGGTGATCGCCTCCGCGGTTGCCGAGGGTCTGCAGGCCCGCTCGGGTGCCAAGACCGAGGCCGAAGGCGCCGAGCCGCTCGCCGAGTGGGAGCAGGAACTGCTCGCCGGTGCGACCGCCGGCACCGACGCTGCCGCTGAGACCACCGAAACCACCACCACAGAAAGCTGAGATGGCTAACTACACCGCTGCTGACGTAAAGCGACTGCGGGAGCTCACCGGCTCCGGCATGCTCGACTGCAAGAACGCACTGGTTGAGACCGAGGGTGACTTCGACAAGGCCGTCGAGGTCCTGCGCATCAAGGGTGCCAAGGACGTCGGCAAGCGCGCTGAGCGCGCCACCGCCGAGGGCCTGGTCGCCGCCAAGGACGGCGCCCTCATCGAGCTGAACTCCGAGACCGACTTCGTCGCCAAGAACGCCGAATTCCAGGCTCTCGCGGACCAGATCCTCACCGCTGCCGTCGCGGCCAAGGCCAACGACGTGGAGACCCTCAAGGCCGCCACCGTCGACGGCACCACCGTCGAGCAGCTGGTCGCGGACCTGTCCGCGAAGATCGGCGAGAAGCTCGAACTGCGCCGGGTCGCCTACTTCGACGGCACCGTCGAGACCTACCTGCACAAGCGTGCCGCGGACCTGCCGCCGGCCGTGGGTGTGCTGGTCGAGTACAACGGTGCTTCCGAAGAGGCCGCTCACGCGGTCGCGCTGCAGATCGCCGCGCTGAAGGCCAAGTACCTCACCCGTGAGGACGTGCCCGCCGACCTGGTCGCCAACGAGCGTCGTATCGCCGAGGAGACCGCCAAGGAAGAGGGCAAGCCCGAGGCCGCACTGCCGAAGATCGTCGAAGGCCGCGTCACCGGCTTCTACAAGGACGTCGTGCTGCTCGACCAGCCGTCGGTGTCCGACAACAAGAAGACCGTGAAGGCCCTGCTGGACGAGGCCGGCGTCACCGTGACCCGCTTCGTGCGGTTCGAGGTCGGCCAGCAGTAAGAACTTGGGCAGCACACCCGCTGCTCACTGACAAAACCCCGCGCACAAACCCGGCGATCCCGGAGTGCGCGGGGTTTTGCTTTTGTCCGGCTAGGGCCGGGGCAGCTTGCGGTGCAACGGATTCGTCGTCACCGGCGCGCGGCGGCGACTCGTGGGCAGGCTCTGGACGACATCGGGGCGGTCCGCCGTGGCGCGGGTGGCGTCCTGCGCCCGCATGCCCGGCGAGTTGCCGGCGCCCAGGGCGGGCGCTCCGATTCGGCGCCTGGCCGCGCCGCTGCATCTCGGACACGGCGTATCGGCGGGCACGCTCGCCATCGAATGTTGTTCGGTGAAGTCCGGGCAACCCTGTCCACACCGGAATACGTAGGTAGGCACAACGACACCATAAGCCCTATCCGCCAACGTCATCCGGATGTAACTTGCCCGAACCGCAGACGAGACACCTTCAGTATTGAATACTTCCATTCGGAAGCAAGTGTGTTTGTGTCGCTAGGAGGTCAATGTGCCGGAATTGCTGTTCCCCTTGGATTCGGCGAAGAAGTTCACCGACCAACAGTTGGTCGGCCACAACCGATGGCACCCGGACATCCCGCCGGCCGTCACCGTCAAGCCGGGGGACAGCTTCCGGGCGCACTGCCGCGAGTGGTTCGACGGTGCCATCCACAACGACGACTCGGCCGAGGACATCCTCAACGCGCCACTCAAGGGCGTGCACTGCCTGTCCGGGCCGTTCGCGATCGAGGGCGCCGAGCCGGGTGACCTGCTGATCGTCGACATCCTCGACGTCGGGCCCATTCCGCAGGAAGACTCGGGGCCGCTGGCTGGGCAGGGCTGGGGATACACCGGCATCTTCGCCAAGCAGAACGGCGGCGGGTTCCTCACCGACCAATTCCCCGACGCCTACAAGGCGATCTGGGACTTCTCGGGGCAGAAGGCCACCTCGCGCCACGTGCCCCATGTGAAGTACACCGGCATCGTGCATCCCGGCCTCATGGGCACCGCGCCGTCGGCGGCGCTGCTGGCCAAATGGAACGCCCGCGAAGGCGCGTTGATCGCGACCGATCCCGACCGCGTGCCGCCGCTGGCATTGCCGCCCGAACCGCAGGACGCGATCCTGGGCTCATTGCGCGGCGATGCCTTCACCAAGGCTGCCGCCGAGGCCGCCCGCACCGCGCCGCCCCGCGAGAACGGCGGAAACCAGGACATCAAGAACCTCACCAAGGGCAGCCGGGTGTTCTATCCGGTGTTCGTCCCCGGCGCGAACCTGTCGTTCGGCGACCTGCACTTCTCGCAGGGCGACGGCGAGATCACGTTCTGCGGCGCGATCGAGATGGGCGGGTTCATGGACCTGCACGTGGATCTGATCAAGGGCGGCATGGAAACCTACGGCGTGCATGAGAACGCGATCTTCATGCCCGGCAACACCGACCCGCAGTACTCGGAATGGCTGGCGTTCTCCGGCACCTCGGTGACGCTCGACGGCGAGCAGAAATACCTCGACTCGGATCTGGCCTACCAGCGCGCATGTCTGCACGCCATCGACTACCTGACGAAGTTCGGCTACAGCCCGGAGCAGGCCTACCTGCTGCTCGGATCCGCGCCGATCGAGGGCCGGCTCTCCGGCGTGGTGGACATCCCGAATTCCTGTGCGACGGTGTACATCCCGACGGCGATCTTCGATTTCCCGGTGGCGCCGTCGGCATCGGGGCCCTACCAGATCGATCCCGGAATGGGCGCGCCACACGCCAGTTTCTGATCCCGCAGCCGGCAGCCAGTTCCCCGATTACCTTGGGGGACTGGCTGTTTGGCGGGTACCGGTGTCAGCCGCGCAGGTCTGCCGGGGAGCTCGAACCCTGCAGGACGCCCAGCAGCTCGGTCAGGGCTTCGGGCTGCAGCGACGCTGACGTGCACAGCGCGGCCAGCTGTTCGGACTTGTTGAGCCGATCCCGGATCTGGCGGTACAGCGCGCTGCCCCGGCGGGTCTGGTAGACCAACACCCGCCGGCGATCGACCACATCGGCCTTGCGCAGCACCAGATTGTCGTCGACCATCCCGTCGACGAGCCGGGTCAGACTCGGCCCGGGCAGCAGCGTCACCTCGGCCAGTGCCGTCATCGGTTTTCCGGCGCCACCCTCGAGTGCGGCCAGCACGTGCCACTGACGCACCGTCAGACCGCCCAGGTGATCGGTCACGACGCGGTCCAGTTCGAAGGCGACCGACTTCACCAGTCGAGCGAGTTCCTCGATGGTGTCAGCACGGGCGCCGGGCTTCATCTCCATGGTGGCGCCCAGCCTACCGTGGTCGGACCTGTCGTCTCGCCGTGAAACAGCGCTGATCGGAAGGTATCTTCAAAATGAATTCTGGCCACCCGGCCGCCGGACGTCGTGGTCGTCGCGATTGGTGTGGCAGGGCTGGGCTGGTCTCCCAAGGTGAGGTGATGGTGAATCCGAAACCTGCGACGACTCCCGCGCGCCCCGACCGGGATGCGGTCGACATTGCGCTCGTGGTGCCGTTGAGCGGGCCCGCCGGGATGTTCGGACCGTCGTGCGAGGCGAGCGCCGAACTGGCCGCTGAGGACATCAACGCCGCCGGCGGCATCCTGGACCGGCCGGTTCGCATTCATGCCGTTGACGCCGGCGCGCCGTTGAACGAGCTCGCGGACGAACTGGGCCGCCTGGTGGCCCAGCAGCAGATCGACGCCGTGGTGGGCTGGCACCTGTCGAATGCGCGGCGGGTCATCACCCCGCAGACGGCCGGGCGGGTGCCCTACGTGTACACCACGTTCTACGAGGGCGGCGAGAGCACCGACGGCGTGTACATGGTGGGGGAAACGCCGGAGCAGCAACTGTTTCCGGCGTTGACGTGGTTGCGTGAGCACCTCGGGCTGAAACGCTGGTGCATCGTCGGCAACGACTACATCTGGCCGCGGCAGACCGCCCGCGTGACCAAGGAGTACATGTGGCGGTCGGGCCTCGAGTTCGTCGGCGAGGCATTCGTTCCGTTGGGCGGGCGAGATTTCCGGACGATGCTCGACGTCATCACCGCCTCGGATGCCGACGGGGTGCTGGTGTTGATGGTGGGTGCGGACAACGCGGCGTTCAATCGCGCGTTCGCCCGCGCCGGCCTGGACCAGAGCGTCGTGCGCCTGTCGTTGATGATCGGTGAGGATGTGTTGTGCGCCAGCGGAAGTGGGGCGACCACCGGCCTGTACACCGCGTGCGGCTACTTCGAGAGCCTCCCCACGGAGGTGAACATGGGGTTCGGCTCGCACTATCTGCAGCGGTTCGGCAGTGCGGCCCCGGCTCTCAACAACATCGGTGAATCCTGTTACGAGGGACTGTTGTTGCTCACCGCGCTGGCGCAGACGGCCCGCAGCCTGGAGGTGGCCGCGATCGACCGGGCGCGCTCCAATGTCGCCTACCAGGGTCCGCGCGGCGAGGTCGTCATGCGTGGTGCTCATACTCGTCAACCCGTGTACCTCGCCAGCGCAGACCAACTCGAATTCGATGTGATCGCCGAACTCACCCCCTGACCGACAGTCATGGCCCCGCCCGGTGCTCTGGGCGAGGCCATGACGGTGCGTCAGCTCGACTGCGGTGTCACCGCAGTTTTCAGTAGTTCCGCGCTGGTGAAATCGGTGTAGCCGTCCTTCTTGCACATGTCATGGCAGTCCTTGGTGAGCGTGCAGGTCAGCGAGGACACGGTGCCGTGGTGGAAGGGGCAGTCGTGGACCATGTCCGGCAGCTCGTACCGCTTCTGGTCGACGACGTCCAGCAGCGTCTGGCCCGCCCACAGCGGCTCCTTCTCGATCTCCTCACGAAGCGGATTGCGCCGCGCCAGGTAGTACTTGCCCTTCGTCGCGATGCACATCACCGGTGACAGCACGAAGGACAGCGTCAGCGCCAGGTAGGGCGACCAGGCCGCGAGGAAATCTCCGAAAGCGTGGTAGAAGGCCATGATCGAGAACACCGAACCGACCAGCATCGAGACGAATCCGACCGGATTGATGCTGTAGAGGTAGGCCCGCTTGAACTCGACGTACGACGGGCTGAGCTTGAGCAGTGGCTTGTTGATCACGAGGTCGGCGACGATCGCACCGATCCAGGCGATCGCGACATTCGAGTAGAACCCGAGAATGGTGTTGAGCACGGCGAACATGTCGCTGAGCATCAGTGCCAGCGCGATGGCGATGTGCAGACCGAGGTACACCACCCGGCCCGGGTGCACGTGCAGCACCCGGCTGAAGAAGTTCGACCAGGACAACGAGCCCGAATATGCGTTTGTCACATTGATTTTCACCTGCGACAGCAACACCATCAGCGTGGCCAGACCGAGGGCGAGGGCGTCGTTGTGGATGACCGAGCCGAAGCCGCCGAGGAACTGCTCGATGGGTTCGGTGGCGGCCGCGAAACCGACCTTGCCCGCGACGTAGAAGGCCAGGAAGGCGCCGCAGATCTGTTTGGCCGCACCGAGAATCACCCAGCCGGGGCCGGCGGCGAGCACCGCGGCCCACCAGCGCAGCGGCGGTGTTTCCGACTTCTCGGGCATGAAGCGCAGGTAGTCGACCTGTTCACCGATCTGGGCGATGAGCGACAACGCCACGCCGGCGCCCGCGCCGACTCCGATGGCCGTCACCTGCTCGCTGCCGCCGTTGCCCGCCCAGCTCAGGAACCCGTGGAAGCCCGCCGGATCCGCGGTCGCGATGAAGGCGATGGGGGCGACGAACAGGATCAGCCACAACGGCTGGGTCCAGACCTGGAACTTGGCCAGGGCGGTCATGCCGTAGAGCACGAGCGGGATGATGATCAGTGAGCCGATGATGTAGCCGACGGCCAGTGGAATGCCGAACGCCAATTTCATCGCCTGCGCCATGATCGCGCCTTCGAGCGCGAAGAAGATGAAGCAGAAGCTGGCGTAGATGAGGCTCGTCAGGGTTGAGCCGAAGTATCCGAAACCGGCTCCGCGCGTGAGCAGGTCCATGTCGATGTTGTATTTGGCGGCGTAGTACGCGATCGGGATGCCGGTGAGGAAGATCGTGACCGCGGCGACCAGGATCGCGACGACCGCGCTGGCCGCGCCGTGGGTGACGGCGATCGAGGCGCCGATGGAGTAGTCGGCGAGGTAGGCGATGCCGCCCAAGGCGGCCACGGCACATGCCATCGGCGACCATTTGCGAAAAGACTTGGGTGCGTAGCGAAGTGAGAAGTCCTCGATGGTGTCCTGGTTGGCCCAGGTGACGAAGCGGGACCAAGGGCCGACGCGGGCGGCGGCCATCGGTTGGCCGTGCACTTCGTCTAGGGATTGCTCGGTAGTCATGAACGCGTTTCCTGTCGAATCCGTCGTAATCGCCAGTGATGCAATGCATCAGGCAGGCAGGTCGGATACGGGCGCCGATGACCGGACCGGTCTGCGACCTGCAGCAGCCGGGTCGAACGGAAATTAGCACCAGTTACTTCCATATGGCACTAGTTCAAATGGAAAGTTACGCCGGGGAAACTGGGCGTTTACGCAGCGCGCTCAACGGTGCACGCAGCCGGTGTCCGGACTCACAACGTGAAATCTGAGGGTAAGGCGGGCTGGTGGTACTGCTTGGTACCGTGGGTGCCATGACACGCATCAGCACATTCGGTGACGACGCCCTCGGCGACCTCGACGCGGTCGGTGTCGCCGACGCGATCCGCAGCGGTGCGGTATCGGCGGTCGAGGTGGTGCAGGCGGCGATCGCCCGGACCGAGAAGGCGCAGCCCGAACTGAACGGCATGGCGTACGAAGCCTTCGAGCAGGCTGTTGAAAAGGCGAATGCGCCAAGACCTTTCGGGGGATTCTTCGACGGGGTACCGACGTTCATCAAGGACAACGTCGCGGTCGGCGGCTGGCCCACCATGCAGGGCGCCGACGCCTGGGCGCCCCGGCCGGTGCCGGCCGACGGGGAGTGGGCGCGCCTGTACCTGTCGACGGGGCTGGTGGCCCTCGGGAAGACACAGCTGTCGGAGTTCGGTTTCAGCGCCTCGGCCGAGCATCCCCGGCTGGGCCCGGTGCGCAACCCGTGGGACACCATGGTGACCGCGGGGGCGTCGTCGTCCGGGTCGGGGGCGTTCGTCGCGGCCGGCGTGGTGCCCATCGCCCACGCGAACGACGGCGGCGGTTCCATCCGAATCCCGGCTTCCTGCAACGGATTGGTCGGTCTCAAGCCCACCCGTGGCCGCTTGCCGCTGGACCGTGAGACCCGGATGCCGCTGCAGATCGTCGCCAACGGCGTCCTCACCCGCAGCGTCCGGGACACCGCGGCGTTCTACCGCGAAGCCGAGCGCGTCTACCGGAACCCGAAACTGCCGGCCATCGGCGACGTCACCGCACCCGGTCGGCGCCGGCAGCGTATTGCGGTGTGCACGAGCTCGATCGGCCGGGACGCCAGTCCGGAGATCCGGGACCTGACGATGCAGACCGCGGCCCGGCTGGAGGAGCTCGGCCATCGCGTCACCGAGATCGGCAACCCGGCACCGGAACCGTTCCGCGACGACTTCCTGCTCTACTGGTCTTTCCTGGCCTTTGCGCTGGTCCGTAGTGGAAAACGCACCTTCGGCCCCAGCTTCGATCGCGGCAGGTTGGACAACCTGACCCTGGGACTGGAAGCAAAGGCGGCGCGCAATCTGCACCGCGTGCCGGCCGCCATCGCCCGGCTGGCCGCGTCACGGCGCATTCCGGCGCGCCTGGCCCGCGACTACGACGTGGTGCTCACCCCGACCCTCAGCGAGGTCACCCCGCCGATCGGGCACCTGGACCCGACTGCCGACTTCGACCAGGTCATGTCGCGGCTCATCGACTGGGTCGGCTTCACGCCGCTGCAGAACGCCAGTGGCGCCCCGGCGGTTTCGCTGCCGCTGGCCCGGTCCGCGTCGGGACTGCCGGTCGGCATGATGTTCGGCGCGGCGGCGGGGCAGGAGGCGACGCTGCTGGCACTGGCGTTCGAGCTCGAGCGGGAAATCGGTTGGCCGTCGCTCGCGGCGCGCTGACGTCGACCGGCCGGCGGGGCTATTTTTGCTCGACGCAAGCAGCGGCAACGGCCGCTTTGTCGGGCGGCCAGCCTTATGCTGTCTCACAGGTTGCGTCAATTGGGGGTGTGCATGACTGTCGGGCCCGAGAACGGGGCTGAAAGGCAGCCGTGGAAGTCGTCGGCTCAAGGCGGCGGGCCGGAGCCCGCGCCCGGGTCCGAGCCGAGTTCGCCGCCGGTGCCCCCGGCGGGTCCCACCCCGAATCCGACACCGGAGTTCACGCCCCCGGCACCCCCGGCAGAACCGCAGGGTTCCGTCCGCTGGCAGGACCCGGCCACGGCCAAGCCGCGGCAGCCGACCGTCGCCGAGGCCCGGGCCCGCGACAAGGCCAAGAGGGCGCGCGAAGCCGAAGAAGAGATCGAGCGGGTCAAAGCCGAGAAGGCGCGCAAGCGCGCGGCCACCGGCAAGAAGGTCCTCATCGGTTCGGCGGTCGGCGTCGGCGTGGTGGCGGTGGTCGCCGCCGGCTACGCGATCTTCCATCGCGATGATCAGATCAGCGCGTCCTGCGTCAAGGACGGCAGCAACGAAGTGGTGCCGGACAGTTACTGCAGCAGCGGCACCAACTACGGCGGCGGCAGCACGTTCTTGTACATGGGATCGCCGTACCGGTACTACTACGGCGGCTCCAACTCCGGCGTCGGCAGCATCGCCCACGGTGGCACCCTGACCCTGCCGAAAGGCACTACGGCCACAACGAAATCCGGCACCTCCATCTCCAAGTCGGGGTCGTCGGTGTCGCGCGGCGGCTTCGGTTCGTCGAGCCACGGAAGCTCCGGTAGCTGATGCGGCGCGAACGTCACGCCCCGCGACCGGGGTGGCAGCAGATCGTGGCCAGCCAGGGCATGTGTTTCGACACCCCGGCCACCGACGCACACGGGAATGACCGTCCGTACTGGGACGAGTCGGTGCACTACGTGTTCGACATGGACGAGGTGCTCTCGATCGAGGCCTCGGTCGAGGTGCTGCACTCGATGTGCCTGGAAGCCGTCGAGAACATCGTGCTGACCGAGCGCTACCGCGACTTCGGGTTGCCGGAGTGGAGCTGGCCGCACATCGAAAAGTCGTGGCGCCGTAGCGATCCGCACCTCTACGGCCGCTTCGACCTCCGCTACGACGGCCGCCGGCCCCCGGTTCTGCTGGAGTACAACGCCGACACCCCGACGTCGCTGCTCGAAGCCGCGATTCTGCAGTGGTACTGGAAGACCGACGTCTTTCCCGCCGACGACCAGTGGAACTCGCTGCACGAGAAGCTGGTGGAGCGGTGGAAGGAAATCCAGGATCGGTTGCCCGGCAACGAAACCCACTTCACCTGGTCCTCTGCGGACACCAGCGGTGAGGACAACGTGACGCTGGCCTACCTGCAGGAGTGCGCCGCCGAGGCCGGGATGAACACCGTCGGCCTGGCCATCGAGCAACTGGGCTGGGACCGGGACCTCAATCGCTTCGTGGATCTGGAAGACGCCCCGATCTCGACGCTGTTCAAGCTCTACCCCTGGGAATGGGTGCTCGACGACGAATTCGGCAAGTACGCAGCCGAATCCCTGCCGGAGACCATGTGGATCGAGCCGCTGTGGAAGTCGCTGCTCAGCAACAAGGCCATCCTGGCGGTGCTGTGGGAGATGTACCCGGGGCACCCGAACCTGCTGCCGGCCTACATCGATGATCCGCACGAGCTGACCGAGTACGTCCGCAAGCCCAAACTCGGGCGCGAGGGGGCGAACGTCACGATCGTCGGCGCGGGTTACGAGACGCAGACCGGTGGTGTGTACGGCGAAGAGGGCTACGTGTACCAGTTGCTCGACCCGCTACCGCAGTTCGACGACATGCGTCCCGCGTTGGGCGCCTGGATCGTCGGCGACGAATCGGCCGGCCTCGGTATCCGCGAGACCTCGGGTCTGGTCACCGACAACGGCGCAGCCTTTGTGCCCCACCGCATCCCGCAGTGACCGGAAGGAAACGAACTTCATGACCCTGACCGCTCTTGGCAACGACTACTGGTCCATCGTCGGACACGGCGCGTCGGCCATCGCGCTGTACGCGATCGTCGGCGGCGCGCTGATGATCCTCGGCTTCTTCGTGATCGACTGGACCACGCCGGGACCGTTGCGCGAGCTGGTCCGCTCGGGCCGGCCGAATGCCGCGGCGGTGGCCGCCTCGGGGGTGCTGTCGATGGCCTTCATCGTGGTGCTGGCCATCTACAGCTCGTCGGGTGACCTGGCGGCCGGTCTGATCAAGACCCTGGTCTTCGGCCTGGTCGGCATTGCCGCACAGGCACTTTCGGTGCGCCTCATCGGTGCTGTCAAGGGCCTCGACATCGGCGAGATGCTCCACGAGGAGAAGTTCTCCCCGGTGGTGCTCGACGTCGCGGCCTCGTATCTGGCATTCGGCCTGATCGTCGCTGCCGCGATTCTCTGATCGCCGCTATTCGGGCGGCAGCAGGCTCGTCAGCGTCTCGCGGAACTGCCGGCGCTGGGCCGGGCTCAGGTCGGCCAACAGGGCGTCGTCGGCGGCGCGGATTCCGGCGACCGTCTTGCTCAGCAGGGTACGGCCGGACCGGGTCAGTTCGGTGGGCCGGGACCGTCCGGCAGCGACGGTCGACGGCCGGGTGATCAGCTCGCGGTCCTGCAGCGCGCGCACCACGATGTTCATCGCCTGTGGCGAGACCCCGACGAACCGCGCCATCTCGGCGTTGGACATGCCGGGCCGGTTGTCGACCATCCGCAGGCAGACGAACTGTGGGAAGGTCAGGCCGATCGGGTCGAGAACATTGGCGGTGATCTCGGCGCGCAGAGCAGTGGCGACCCGGTTGAGCAGATAGCCCAGGGGAGCTTCTTCACCTTCGAACATGTCAATTATATTGACATATATCAACCCCGTTGATAGACCGGAGGTATGACCAGACCCACAGATGCCCTGTTCGAAAGCGCGTACCGCGGCGAGGCCCCCGAGATGGGTGCCCGGCCCCCGTGGAGCATCGGCAGGCCGCAGCCCGAGATCGCCGCGCTGATCGACGCCGGCAAGGTCCACGGCGACGTCCTCGATGCCGGTTGCGGCGAGGCCGCCACCGCGATCTACCTGGCCGAGCGTGGCTTCACCACTGTGGGTCTGGACCAGTCGGCAACCGCCATCGAACTGGCCCGGGCCGAGGCCGCCCGCCGCGGCGCGCACAGCGCCAGCTTCGCGGTCGCCGACATCAGCGACTTCACCGGATACGACGGCCGCTTCGGCACCATCATCGACAGCACGCTGTTCCACTCCATGCCCGTCGAGCTCCGGGACGGCTACCAGCGCTCCATCGTGCGGGCCGCCGCGCCCGGCGCGACGTACATCGTCCTGGTCTTCGATCGCGGCGGCATGCCTGCCGGCCCGGCCAACCCGGTGACCGAGGACGAGCTGCGCGACGTCGTCGGCAAGTACTGGGTGATCGATGACATCTCGCCGGCCCGTATCCACGGCAACATGCCCGACGGTTTCGGCGCGACCGGCGCACCCGGCGGAGGTTTCGCCGACGTCGACGTCCGGGACGAGCCGAACGGACTCAAGTCGGTTCGCGCGTGGTTGTTGCAGGCGCACCTGGGGTAGTCCGCCAGGTGGCCGCCCGCCCATCGGGTTCCACCCTCCTTGCCTCCGGCTCGATCGCCATGAGGCAGGATGGAGCCGCTGCCGATCGCCGTGGCAGCTGTGACGTGTGGGGACCGAAGGAGTCTGATGGCCAGCCCAGACAACGAGGCAGACAACGGTGGCCACGGTTTGATCCGGCCGGCCTACCAGCGGGTGCTGCTCAAGCTCGGTGGTGAGATGTTCGGCGGCGGCGCGGTGGGTCTGGACCCCGATGTCGTCGCGCTGGTCGCCCGGCAGATCGCCGAGGTGGTGCGCGCCGGCGCCCAGGTCGCCGTCGTCATCGGTGGCGGCAACTTCTTCCGTGGTGCGCAGCTGCAGCAGCGCGGCATGGAGCGGACCCGCAGCGACTACATGGGCATGCTCGGCACCGTGATGAACAGCCTTGCGCTGCAAGACTTCCTGCAGAAGGAAGGCATCGACACCCGCGTGCAGACCGCCATCACCATGGGGCAGGTCGCCGAGCCGTACATCCCGCTGCGGGCGCGCCGGCACCTCGAGAAGGGTCGCGTCGTCATCTTCGGCGCCGGCATGGGCCTGCCGTACTTCTCCACCGACACCACCGCCGCGCAGCGTGCGCTGGAGATCGGTGCCGAGGTCGTCCTGATGGCCAAGGCCGTCGACGGCGTGTTCACCGCGGACCCGCGTGAGGTGCCCGACGCCCAGATGATCACCAGCATCACCCATCGTGAGGTGTTGGAACGCGACTTGAAGGTCGCCGATGCCACCGCGTTCAGCCTGTGCATGGACAATGGCATGCCGATGCTGGTCTTCAATCTGCTGACCGAAGGCAATATCGCGCGCGCGGTCGCGGGTGAGAAGATCGGAACGCTGGTCTCCAGCTAGAGCTGGGGCCGGGCGAGCGGGACTGACGGGAGAAGATGAAGTGATCGAGGAAACCCTCTTCGATGCCGAAGAGAAGATGGACAAGGCCGTCGCGGTGGCCCGTGACGACCTCGGGTCGATCCGCACCGGCCGGGCCAACCCGGGCATGTTCAACCGGATCAACATCGAGTACTACGGCTCGATGACGCCCATCACCCAGCTGGCGAGCATCAACGTCCCCGAGGCGCGCTTGGTCGTCATCAAGCCCTATGAGGCCAACCAGCTCAAGGCCATCGAGGACTCCATCCGGAACTCGGACCTCGGCGTCAACCCGAGCAACGACGGCAGCGTCATCCGCATCTCGATCCCGCAGCTGACCGAGGAACGCCGCCGGGAACTGGTCAAGCAGGCCAAGGGCAAGGGCGAGGACGCCAAGGTGTCGGTGCGCAACATCCGTCGCAAGGCGATGGACGAGCTGTCCCGGATCAAGAAGGACGGCGAGGCCGGCGAGGACGAGGTCGCGCGCGCCGAGAAGGATCTGGACAAGACGACCGCCACCTACACGGCTCAGATCGACGAGCTGGTCAAGCACAAGGAAGGCGAACTGCTCGAGGTCTGAGGATCTCCAGCCGTCCGCATCCGCACATTCGTGGCCACCGAAACCACCCCCACGGGGGAGCCCAAGAAGACATCGCGCGCCGGGCGCAACCTGCCCGCAGCCATCTCCGTCGGCGTCCTCCTGGGCGGCACCGTCATCGCCACCCTGCTGTTCGTCCCGCAGCTGTGGGTGGCGCTGGTGGCTCTGGCCGTCGCGCTGGCCACGCACGAGGTGGTGCGCCGGCTACGTGAGGGTGGCTATGCCGTCCCGGTGATCCCGCTGCTGATCGGCGGCCAGGCGATGATCTGGCTGACGTGGCCCTACCGGGAAGCCGGCGCCCTCGGGGCGTTCGGTGCCACGGTCGCGCTGTGCATGATCTGGCGGTTGTTGTCCGGCGGGCTCAAAGCGGCGCCGGTCAACTACACGCGCGACGTGTCGGTGACGATCTTCCTGGCGTCCTGGGTGCCGCTGTTCGGCGCCTTCACGGCGCTGCTGATCTACCCGCACCAGGGCGGCTACCATGAAGGCGCCATGCAGGTGTTCTGCATGATGCTGGGCGTCGTGGCCTCCGATATCGGCGGCTACACCGCAGGCGTGCTGTTCGGTAAGCATCCGATGGTGCCGGCGATCAGCCCGAAGAAGTCCTGGGAGGGCTTCAGCGGGTCGCTGCTGTTCAGCATCGTCGTCTCGGTGCTGTCGGTGCACTACCTGGCGGGCCGGCCGCTGTGGGTCGGCGTGCCGCTGGGCATCATGCTCGTCATCACCGGCACGCTCGGCGACCTGGTGGAGTCGCAGGTCAAGCGCGACCTCGGGATCAAGGACATGGGCACTCTGCTGCCCGGTCACGGCGGTCTGATGGACCGGATCGACTCGATTCTGCCGTCTGGAGTGGCGGCGTGGCTGGTGCTGGAGTTGCTGGCCTGACGGTCCGCGCCACGGCCCGCGAATTGAGCCAGCAGGCCAGCGCGCCGAGCACCAGACCGACCACCACACCGAGGTCTGGGCGCTGGCCCAGCAGCAGCCACGACAGCACGCCGGCGAGGGCCGGGATGACCGCGAACAGCATGGCCACCGCGGCGGCGCCGTAGCGATCGATCGCCCGCACGTACATCGTCATGCACAACGTCGCGTTGAGCAGCACCACAGCCCCCACCGCGAGGACGGCGGTGTGCACGTTGGTCACTGTCCACGGCATGACGGCGGCCAGGATCGCCACCGGGACCAAGGACGCCGCGTTCTGCACCGCCGCGGTGGCGCGGAAATCCACGCCGCGGCAGAACCGCTGCTGGTAGACGCCGCCCGAGGCCAGGGCCAGCAGCGAGACGACCAGCAACACGATCACCGCGTCGACGCCGCCGACCATCAGCAGCCGCTGGGCGCACGCGGCCAGTACCGCCAGTGCGCCCAGGATCAGGGCGACGACGCGCATGGCGGTCAGACGCTCGCCCAGGAACACGGCGGCCAGCAGCGCGGTGGCGACCGGGTTCATCGAGATGACGACGGCACCCAGCACCGCGGGAGCGCCGTGCATCAGTGCCAGGTACAGGCAGATGAACTGCACGGCCTGCGTGAGCAGGCCACTGATCACGACGTGCACCAGCCGCGTGCCAGTGGGCCATTTCACACGCGCGGCCAGGGCCCACGTGGACAGGATGGCGGCGGCGAGGCCGAATCGGAACACCAGCGTCGCCATGGGTGTCAGGGCCGAAACCGCAAGGGCACCAATGGGATAACCCAATGCGTAGACGAAGGCCAGGAGCGACGCGGGACGGGGCGGCATGGGCTCATGGTGAGTGTTCATAGACGCCGAGTCCAACGATTTTCGGCTGTGATTTCGTCCCGGGGGTGCCGTCGGTGCGATACTGAAGCCCGTTATGGCCGTTTCCCTTCCTCTGGTGTTCGATGCACCGCGCCGCGGCATGCCGCCGCGGCACCTGGCCGACCTCGATGCCGAGGGACGCGTGGCGGCCGTCACCGAGCTGGGATTGCCGAAGTTCCGGGCCAAGCAACTGGCCAACCAGTACTACGGGCGGTTGATCGCCGATCCGCACGAGATGACCGATCTGCCCGCATCGGTGCGCGATCAGGTGGCCTCGGCGCTGTTCCCCGACCTGATCACCCCCGCGAAGCAGATTCAGTGCGACGCCGGGGAGACCCGCAAGACCCTGTGGCGCGCGGTGGACGGCACCACGTTCGAGTCGGTGCTGATGCGCTACCCGCAGCGCAACACCGTCTGCATCTCGTCGCAGGCCGGCTGCGGCATGGCGTGCCCGTTCTGTGCCACCGGTCAGGGCGGCCTGAAGCGGAACCTCTCGACCGCCGAAATCCTGGAGCAGGTCCGCGCGGCGTCGGCCGCCATGCGCAACGAGCACGACGGCCGGCTGTCCAACATCGTCTTCATGGGCATGGGGGAGCCGCTGGCCAACTACAACCGGGTCGTGGCCGCCGTGCGCCGGATCACCGCGGCGCCGCCGGAGGGTTTCGGGATCAGCGCCCGGTCGGTGACGGTCTCGACCGTCGGCCTGGCACCCGCGATCCGCAAACTCGCCGACGAGAAGCTGGGGGTGACGCTGGCGCTGTCACTGCACACCCCCGACGACGAGCTGCGCGACACGCTGGTCCCAGTCAACAACCGGTGGAAGGTCTCCGAAGTTCTCGAGGCCGCCCGGTATTACGCCGACGTCACCGGTCGCCGGGTGTCGGTCGAGTACGCGCTGATCCGCGATGTCAATGACCAGCCTTGGCGCGCAGACCTTTTGGGCAAGAAACTGCACCGCGCGCTCGGTCCGCTGGTGCACGTGAACCTGATTCCGCTGAACCCGACCCCCGGCAGCGAGTGGGACGCGAGTCCCAAGCCGGTCGAGCGGGAGTTCGTGCGCCGGGTACAGGCCGCCGGGGTGTCCTGCACGGTGCGTGACACCCGCGGCCGCGAAATCGCCGCTGCCTGTGGGCAATTGGCGGCCGAGGGCTAGCCGGCTAGCGCAAACCGACGGCGTGCCGCAGCTGCGCCAGTAGTTGCTCGGTGTCGTCGCTCGGGACGAGGTAGTGCGACACCGCGATCCGGATGGCCGTGGCGGCCTTCAGTTCGGCGTTCGGCCCGGACAGCAGCTTCTGCAGGCGGGCACGCATGGTCGGCACCACGTTCGGCAGCTGGGCGAGCACGGCCTCCGGTTCGATGTCGATGACCCGTACGCCGGAATAGGTCTTCTGGTACTGCACGATGAATTGCAGTGCGGCATCGAGCTTTTCGTTGCCGCGCAGCCCTTCGGTGGCCGCGGTCATGCCGTCGACGAACAAGTCGCGCTCGTACCGTCCGAACGACTCGAGCAGCGCCTCCTTGGAGGCGAACCAGCGGTACAGGGTGGGCCGCGAGACGCCGGCCTGCGTGGCGACCTCGGACAGGCTGAGCTTGGTCTGGCCCTGACGGGCAAGCACTTCCGCGGTGGCCACCAGGATTCGGCTCGGGGTCGAGGCGTCCTCGACGGAGCTGCCCTGATTGCTCGCCGTGCTGTCCACGAAACCGATGGTACTACCCGGTAACTTAGTCGACGGTTCCGGTGAGTCCGAGTTCGGCCAGCGCTTTGCGGGTGGAATCAGCCAGTGCCGCTTTGGTGTTCGTCTCGCCCGGTTCCCATGCGGTGACCGTCACGATCATCGACGTCGGTGTCTGGCACAACACCAGGAACAGGTGGCCGTTCAGACGCTCGAGGTCCACCGGGGTCAGGCCCGGCTCGACCAGGCGGGCGTGGAAATTGTCGGCGTCGGTCCCGTCGGGCCGGTTGAACGCGGGCGGGAACTGGCCCAGGTTGGAGCAACCGATGGGCTTGCCGACCTTGAGCACCATCTTCTCGAGCCGCCGCACCGCGAACTTCGGCACCAGGGGAGTGAGGGGAAGCGGCGTGAGCATCATGCGGGTCCACTCGTCGACACCGGCCAGTTCGCGCTTGACGTCGCTGCGCAACTCGGACAGGTCGGTGCTGACCTTTTCGGGATCCGCCATCACGGTGATGGTGCTGAGGGCATTGCCCCGGGTGTCGCCCTCGGTGCGGATGTTGACGGGGAACGACAGCATGGCGCGGCCGTCGTCGCCCAACCGGCCCACCACCAGCCCGAGCCGGGCAGCGAGCGCGGCGAACAGCACGTTGCTGGTGCCGCCGAGGGCTTTCGCGCGCTGGTACCACTCGTCGATGCCGATGTGGACGACGACGAACGGCGGCGTCACCGGCGTGGTGATCCCGCTGGACACCGGCGCGCTCACCGATTTGGCCGACGCCGCCAGGTCGCCCTTCTGGTCGCGGGCGATCTTGACCGCGCCGACCACGGCCTTGAACCAACTGGGCACCGAGCGCACCGTCTGGCGGAGGTCTTCGCGCAGGGCCTCGCGCCGGGTACGGGCCCCGGCGATCGGGTAGCCGAGATCGCGCGGCGACCCGTTGACCGCGTCGGCGACGGCCTCGGCGATGGCCAGGCCGTCACCGACGGTGTGCGACACCACGAGCGACACGGCCGCGCCGCCGCCTTCGAGTTGCTGCACGCCGAGGTGCCACGGCGGACCGTGCTCGGGGTCGACGGGGATGTAGCCGCGTTCGTTGACCCAGTCGTTGATCTCGGAGACGGGCCGCGTCCCGGGAGCGATGTCGAGGTCCACCGGCCCGGTGGAGCGGACCCACCGGTGGCGGCCGAACGGCAGCGGCGACCGCTCGATGCGGCGGCCCAGCAGGCCGCCGCTACCCAGGTTGCGGTGCAGGCGGCGCAGGCCATCCAGGTTCACCGGATGTTCGTAGATCCAGGTGTATTGGATGAGCGGGCCGCGGCCCAGCGCCCGTAAGCCGGTGAAGGAGGCTTGATCTCCCAGGTCGATCGTGTTGTCGGCTACGGTCATGTCGCGAATGTTACCCAGCCCACAATATTTCGCTGCGCGAGCCTGTGAGTTGTCTGGGGGAAGGTCATCTGGCGAATCGGTCGGGAGGGCCTGCCACGCTATGATGGATTGAGAATTTCTTCAATCCATCAAATAGGGGGCCGTAGATGGTCGACAGCGCTCGACGGTCCCGAACGGCCGCTGTACGAGATCAAGGCGAACCTCTTCAAAGCGCTGGCGCACCCAGCGCGCATCCGGGTGCTGGAGATCCTGTCGACCTCCGAGGGCCCGACTCCGGTGAGCGACATCCTCGCGGCCAGCGATATCGAACCGACGCTGCTCTCCCAGCATCTGGCCGTGCTCAAACGTCATCACGTGGTCAGCGGCTACCGGGCCGGCAACGCGGTGTACTACACGCTGGCGCATCCGAAGATCGCCGAACTGCTGCTCATCGCGCGGACCTTCCTCGCCGATACCCTTGCCGCCCAACGTGATCAGCTCGATGCCGTCGGCTCGTTGCCGCCGATCGGCACCAGCCGATGACCACGCTCACCGCCGACCGCATCACCCGGCTGCTGCCGTCGCGCGCGGACTATGCCGGCCTGAGTCGCTCGTGGCGCCGCGATGTCCTCGCCGGCGTGACGGTCGGAGTGGTCGCGTTGCCGCTCGCGCTGGCGTTCGGCATCAGTTCGGGTGTAGGTGCGGCGGCCGGTCTCGTCACGGCGGTTGTGGCGGGTCTGGTGGCCGCGGTCTTCGGCGGATCGCACGTTCAGGTATCGGGGCCGACCGGGGCGATGACGGTGGTGCTGGCGCCGATCGTCGCGCAGTACGGACTGGGCAGCGTCGCCGCGGTCACGATCCTGGCCGGGATCATCGTCGCGGTGGCCGGCCTCACCGGCGTGGGACGCGCGGTGACGTTCATTCCGTGGCCGGTGATCGAAGGATTCACCCTCGGCATCGCGGCCATCATCTTCCTGCAGCAGGTTCCGGCCGCATTCGGGCAGGCGGCACCGGCCGGACGGTCCCCGTTGGTGGCCGCGGGCGTCGTCGTCTCGCACATCGATATGGACGCGGCGCGGCCGGCTCTGCTCGTCACAGCGCTGGTGGCGGTCCTGATGATCGGGCTGCCCAGGCTGCATCCCGCGGTACCGGCGTCCCTGGTGGCCGTTGTTGTGGCGACCGCACTGGTGGCCGGTACCGGAATGTCCGCGCCCCGCATCGGGGAGCTGCCGTCGCGGCTGCCCGCTCCCGTCTGGCCGCACGCCGACCTCGCGGTGCTGCACTCCCTGTTCGGCGCGGCACTGGCGATCGCCGCGCTGGCCGCCATCGAATCGCTGCTGTCGGCGCGGGTCGCGGCGACGATGTCCCCGACGGGGCCCTACGATCCGAACCGCGAACTGGTGGGACAAGGGTTGGCGTCGGTCGCATCCGGGGTGTTCGGCGGTATGCCGGCCACCGGCGCCATCGCCCGCACCGCGGTCAACGTGCGGTCCGGCGCGCGAACCCGCGTCGCGGCCATCGTGCACGCGCTGGTGTTGCTCGCCGTGGTGTACCTCGTCAGCGGACTGGTCGGGACCATTCCGCTCGCGGCGCTCTCGGCCGTGTTGATGGTGACGGCGTTCCGGATGATCTCGCCGCACACGGTCATGCGGATTCTGCGGTCGACGCGTTCGGACGCGCTGACGTTTGTGCTGACCGCAACCGTCACAGTCTGTTTCGACCTGATCCAGGCCGTCGAGATCGGGATCGCGGCGACGGCGTTGTTCGCGCTGCGCACCCTGGCCCGGCGCAGCAGCGTCACCCGCGAGGACTTGCCGGGGCCGTATGTGCCGGGCGACGAGCGCATCGCGCTGCTGCGGCTCGACGGGGCCATGTTCTTCGGTGCGGCCGAACGGCTTTCGGCCGCGATCACCGATGGCAACCATCCCGAGACGTCGGTGGTGATCATCCGGCTGTCGCAACTCGGCATGCTCGATGCCACGGGTGCGCACACCCTGACGCAGATCGTCGAAGACCTCGAGGCGCGGGGTATCACCGTGATCATCAAGGGCGTCCGGCCCGAGCATCGCGACCTCCTCGCCGGTGTCGGGATCATCGACTCCCTGCGCCACGAGAACCATCTCATCGAGAACTTGGACGATGCCATCGCCCACGCCCGCAGCCACACCACCCGGTAGCGCCGCGAAAACCCATCTAGACGAAGGAACCCGAGATGAGCCTGACCGACCACGCGCGGCCCAGCGACGACGTCACCGTCCACACCACCGCCATCCACCGCGTGATCGACGAGCGCGCCAACGGCCATGCCGCGCAACGGAAAGCGTCCGAGGTGGTACCGGGCTCGGGTGTCCTGGTGATCACCCGCGGCCCCGGTCCCGGCGGTCAGTTCCTGCTCGCCGACGATGTCGTCGCCGCCGGCCGGCACCCCGACAGCGCCGTCTTTCTCGACGACGTCACCGTCAGCCGCACCCACGCTGAAATCCGTTGGCTCGACGACGAATACTGGATCATCGACGCCGGCAGCCTGAATGGCACCTACGTCAACGGGACCCAGGTTCAGTCCCTCCCGCTCACCAGCGGCGACGAAATCCAGATCGGTAAGTTCCGGCTCAGCTTCACCTGCCTGCCCCAAGGCCGGTGACCGCGCCGGCACCGATCGGGGCCGTCCGTCGATCCGTGCCGTACATAATGTGCCGGTGGATGAGCAGTCGCCCGACAGGGTTGTGAGCAAGGAAGCCGCGATCGGACCGGAGGCACGGTTGTCGTGGCTGCTGTCGTGGTTGGCCGGCATGATCGGCGCGGTCGCGTTCCTGCACAGCGCCGGATACTTCGTCACGTTCATGACGGGCAACACCGAACGGGCCGTGCTCGGCTGGTTCGACGTCGCCGAACGGCAGAAGGTGTCCGGAGCCGGGCCGCAGGCGGCCTTGTGGTTGATGGCCTGCTTCCTCGCGGGGGTCTTCGTGGCGTCGGTCCTGCGGCGCAAGTACTGGCAGAACCATCCGCACGGCGCGACGGCCCTGGTGACCGTTGGCCTGTTGGTGGCGTCGGTCGTCGAGCTCTATGAGGACGGCTGGTACTACGAGGACGTCAACTTCACCGGAATCCTGATCATCTGTTTCTCGGTGGGCGCGCTGAACACCAGCTTCGTCAAGAACGGTGAGGTAGCGGTACCGCTCAGCTACGTCACCGGCACGGTCGTCAAGCTGGGACAGGGGCTGGAACGCCACATCTGCGGCAACGGCACCGTCTACGACTGGCTCGGCTATCTCGCCCTGCTGGGGTCGTTCATGATCGGCGCGGGCGTGGGTGGCGGGCTCGCGGACCGCCTCACCGGCCCGCAGCTGATCGGCACCGTTGGATTGATCTGTGGCGCAACGACACTCGTGACGTTCTTCCATTCGGACAAGCGGCACCGGGAGCCCGAGGCCGCCGCCTAGAACGCGTCAACGACAAAGGCCACGAACTCGCGAGAGTTCGTGGCCTTTGCCGTAAAAGATCGAGGTCAGCGGATCCAGCCGCGACGACGCAGCCACCAGCCGCGCACGACGATCACCATGATCAGGATGGCGAAGCCGATCAGCCAGGCGTCCTCGACGTGGCCGACGTGGTTACCGCGCAGCATCACCAGCAGGAAGATGGCCGACAGGATGCCACCGGCCTGAATCACGCCGCGGTTCATCTTGGACCAGCCCCACTCGGCAGAGGGGACGTCCTCGACGTCGACTCCGGTGCTTCGTTCGACCTCGGTGGTGGCCACGGCTACTCCTTAACGATCCGGTGGATTGCCGACATTCTTACATACGACGCTCGGTCGTATTCGTGGGAGGAGCGCTGCGGGTGGGTGTCGTCGGCGCGGGCGCCGCGATGTGTGGCGTCAAAATGACGCTTGTGGTGACACCGTAATGGTGTCATATTGGTGTCATGGATCTGCAACCGTATGTCGACGGAGTTCGGCTGGAGTTGGAAATCGCCGCTGCGGCCGGCGGCGAGGAAGCCGCTGAACTCGCCGAACGGCTCACCGCGCCGCTGGACTCCGCCTTGCGGCTCGCGCTGCTCGAGGCGCTGTCGGAGGCGGCCGAGCACATCACCCGCGAGCTGGCGCCCGCGTCGGTCGACGTGCGCCTGCGCGGTCGAGACCCGGAATTCGCCGTGACCGGGCTGTCGGCCGAAGCCGATCCACGCAGTGCCGACCCCGATGCGGAGCTGCCTGACGGGGACGTCGCAGTCCCGGCCGGCGACGACGGCGGCACGTGGCGCGTCACCCTCCGGCTGCCCGAGGGGCTGCGCAGCGGCGTGGACGCCGCCGCCCGGCGCGACGGCCTGTCGGTCAACGCCTGGCTGGTTCGCGCGGTCGGCGCCGCGCTCGGCGGGCCGGCGCCACGTGACCGGAAGCGCGGCAACACCGTCACCGGCTGGGTCCGCTGACGACGCCGAACCGAAGAAAACCCATCCACCGATCGGAGACCACAATGCGAACCTTTCCCACGCCCGGCCCCATCACCGCCACGATCGAACTGGGTGCCGGCGCGGTGCGCATCACCGCCGCCGACCGCGCTGACACCGAGGTGCGCGTCACGCCGCGTGACCCGCTGCGGGCAGCCGACGTCCGAGGGGCCGAGCAGGCGCACATCGATTTCGCCAACGGCGCGCTGACGGTGACCGTCGGCAAGAAACTGCTGTCACTGTCGCGCGGCGCGGTCAACGTCGACATCGCGATGCCGTCGCTGTCGAGGCTCGCTGTCGCGGTGTCGTCAGCGGACCTGCGGGTCGACGGCACGATCGGCGACTGCCGGTTCGACGCTGCCAGTGGCACCGCTGCGCTCGACGCTGTCGAGGGAAACATCAAGGCCGCCACCGCTTCCGGTGACGTTGCCGCTCGTCGCGTGGTGGGCAACGCCAACGTAGCCACGGCGTCGGGGGAGCTGTCGATCGACGGCCTCGACGGCGGCCTGAAGTTCCAGGCGGCCAGCGGTTCGGCGACCGTCGGCACCTTGCGCGGGAGCGTGCACAGCCGGACCGCATCCGGATCGCTGACCGTCGCCGGCGCCGAGTCGGGATCGATCTCCGCCGCGACCGCCAGCGGCGACGTCGAGGTCGGCGTGGCCCAGGGGACCGCCGCGAACCTCGATCTGGACAGCCGGTCGGGGACCGTGCGCAGCGACCTGACTCCCGCCGCGGGCCCCGAGCACGACGACCGGCGGCTGACCGTGCACGCCCGCACCGCCTCGGGCGACATCACGATCCGCCGCGCCACGACCGTGCCTGCCTGACGCGGCCCGTCCCGGCGATCCGTCATTGCTGATCTGGATGTGCCACCGACGGCGCCGAAGCCAGGCCGGGGCGGCACAATAGAGACGTGAGTGAGCGGCTACGAGTCCTGGTGCTCGGCAGTACCGGGTCGATCGGTACCCAGGCGCTGGAGGTGATCGCCGCCAACCCCGACCGGTTCGAGATCGTCGGCCTGGCGGCCGGCGGCGGCAACGCCGAACTGCTGGCCCGGCAGCGCACCGAGACCGGCGTCACCAACATCGCCGTTGCCGACCCCACCGCAGCCGAGCGCATCGGCGACGTCACCTACGCGGGTGACGACGCCGCCACTCGGCTGGTCGAGGACACCGAGGCCGACGTCGTCCTCAACTCTCTGGTCGGCGCGCTCGGTTTGAAGCCGACGCTGGCCGCACTGCACTCGGGTGCCCGGCTCGCCCTCGCGAACAAGGAATCGCTGGTCGCCGGCGGCCCGCTGGTGCTCAAGGCGGCGCAGCCCGGCCAGATCGTGCCCGTCGACTCCGAACATTCGGCGCTGGCCCAGTGCCTGCGCGGTGGCACCGCCGACGAAGTGGCCCGCCTGGTGCTCACCGCGTCGGGCGGACCGTTCCGCGGTTGGGCGGCCAAGGACCTCGAGGCCGTCACGCCCGAGCAGGCCGGTGCCCACCCGACCTGGTCCATGGGCCCGATGAACACCCTGAACTCGGCGTCGCTGGTCAACAAGGGGCTCGAGCTCATCGAGACCCACCTGCTGTTCGGCATCGACTACGACCGCATCGACGTCGTGGTGCACCCGCAGTCCATCGTGCATTCGATGGTCACGTTCACCGACGGCTCGACGCTTGCGCAGGCCAGCCCGCCCGACATGAAGCTGCCCATCGCGCTGGCGCTGGGCTGGCCGGCCCGCGTCCCGGGCGCCGCCTCGGCGTGCGACTGGACCACGGCGGCGACCTGGGAGTTCGAGCCACTGGACGACGACGTCTTCCCTGCGGTCCGGCTGGCCCGCGAGGCGGGTACCCGCGGCGGTTGCCTGACCGCGGTCTACAACGCCGCCAACGAAGAGGCCGCGGCCGCGTTCCTCGACGGCCGGATCACGTTCCCGGCGATCGTGCGGACCGTTGCTGAAGTGCTGGGCGCTGCGGATCAATGGGCCGCCGAACCCAGTACCGTGGATGACGTACTCGATGCGCAGGATTGGGCCCGGGACCGGGCGCGGCGCATCGTCGCACAGGAGGTTGTGCCCGCCCGATGATGTTCGTGATCGGTATTGCGCTCTTCGCGCTGGCCATTCTGGTCTCGGTGGCCCTGCACGAGTGCGGTCACATGTGGGTCGCCCGGGCCACCGGGATGAAGGTGCGGCGGTACTTCGTCGGCTTCGGCCCGACGCTGTGGTCCACGCACCGGCCCAACCGGCTCGGCACCACCGAATACGGGCTCAAGGCCGTGCCGCTGGGCGGCTTCTGCGACATCGCGGGCATGACGTCGGTCGACGAGATCGCGCCGCAGGACGAGCCCTACGCGATGTACAAGCAGAAGGTGTGGAAGCGCGTCGCCGTCCTGTTCGCCGGACCGGCGATGAACTTCATCATCGGCCTGGTGCTGATCTACGGCATCGCCGTCACGTGGGGCCTGCCCAACCTGCACCCGACGACGACCGCGGAGATCGGTGAGACCGCCTGTGTGGCGCCGCAGATCACCAAGACGGGGGACAACCTGTTCGGGCCGTGCCCGCACCCGGGCGCCGGCCCCGCCGCGGCGGCGGGCCTGAAGGCCGGTGACACGGTGGTCAAGGTCGGCGACAAGCCGGTCAGCACCTTCGAGGAGATGGCGAAGGCCATCCGTGGCCTGAGCGGCACTGTCCCGGTCGTCTACGAACGCGGCGGCCAGACGTTCACCACCACCGTCAACGTCGAGCAGACGCAGCGATTCACGAACAAAGACTCCGACACCGCTGCAACGGTCGGTGCCATCGGCGTGACCGCGGCGCCGCAGCCCGGACCGACGCAGTACAACGTGCTGACCGCAGTGCCCGCGACGTTCACCTTCACCGGCGATCTGGCCGTCGAACTGGGCAAGTCGCTGGCGAAGATCCCGACCAAGGTCGGTGCCCTGATCCACTCGATCGGCGGCGGCGAGCGCGACAAGGAGACCCCGATCAGCGTCGTCGGGGCCAGCATCATCGGCGGCGACACCGTCGACCGCGGCCTGTGGGTGATGTTCTGGTTCTTCCTGGCGCAGCTGAACTTCGTGCTGGGCGCGGTGAACCTGCTGCCGCTGCTGCCGTTCGACGGTGGACACATCGCGGTCGCGGTCTTCGAGAAGCTGCGCAATATGATTCGCGCGTCCCGTGGCAAAGTCGCCGCGGCGCCCGTGAACTACCTCAAGCTGATGCCTGCCACCTACGTCGTGCTGGTGGTGATCGGCGGCTACATGCTGCTGACCGTGACGGCAGACCTTGTGAACCCCATTCGAATCTTCCAGTAGGAGACCGTGATGACCTCCATCGGTTTGGGTATGCCGGGTGTCGGTAGTGAACCGCCGGCCCCGCCGACCCTGGCGCCGCGCCGCAAGACCCGTCAGCTGATGGTGCGCGACGTCGGCGTCGGCAGTGACTACCCGATCGCGGTGCAGTCGATGTGCACCACGAAGACCCACGACGTGAACGCCACGCTGCAGCAGATCGCCGAGCTGACGGCGTCCGGTTGCGACATCGTGCGCGTGGCCTGTCCGCGGCAGGAGGACGCCGACGCGCTGGCAGAGATCGCTCGCCACAGCCAGATTCCGGTGATCGCCGACATCCACTTCCAGCCCAAGTACATCTTCGCGGCCATCGACGCCGGCTGCGCCGCGGTGCGCGTGAACCCGGGCAACATCAAGGAGTTCGACGGCCGGGTCAAGGAGGTCGCCAAGGCCGCCGGTGCTGCCGGCATCCCGATCCGCATCGGCGTCAACGCCGGTTCGCTGGACCCGCGGCTGCTCGAGAAGTACGGCAAGGCGACCCCGGAGGCGCTCGTCGAGTCGGCGCTGTGGGAGGCCTCGCTGTTCGAGGAACACGGCTTCGGTGACATCAAGATCAGCGTCAAGCACAACGACCCGGTGATCATGGTCGAGGCCTACCGGCAGCTGGCCGCGAAGTGCGACTACCCGCTGCACCTCGGCGTGACCGAGGCCGGTCCGGCGTTCCAGGGGACCATCAAGAGCGCCGTCGCGTTCGGGGCGCTGCTGAGCGAGGGCATCGGCGACACCATCCGGGTGTCCCTGTCCGCACCGCCGGTGGAAGAGGTCAAGGTCGGTAACCAGATCCTGGAGTCGCTGAACTTGCGGCCCCGCGGCCTGGAGATCGTGTCGTGCCCGTCCTGCGGACGTGCCCAGGTGGACGTCTACAAGCTCGCGAACGCGGTGTCGGCCGGCCTCGACGGGCTCGACGTGCCGCTGCGCGTGGCCGTCATGGGCTGCGTCGTCAACGGGCCGGGCGAGGCACGCGAGGCGGACCTCGGCGTGGCGTCCGGCAACGGCAAGGGCCAGATTTTCGTGCGCGGCGAGGTGATCAAGACCGTGCCCGAGTCGCAGATCGTCGAGACCCTGATCGAAGAGGCGATGCGAATCGCCGCCGAGTCGGGAACCGATGCGAGCGGTTCGCCCGTCGTAACCGTAAGCTGAGCACAGTTCTGTGACTACGGTCACGGACAGCCCCAACTAGCAACCAGGTCACACTCGCAGAAGGTCGGTGAATGTCGGCTCCTCCGCTGTTCCGGATCGCAGATGCGCGCCGGATCTCAGTGGTGCGCGAGGTCGCCCAGGTGCAGCAGGTCTTCGACGAGGATCCGGTCGGCACCTGCATGGTGGCGGCTCGCGTCGGCGACCACGGCCTCGATCCGGTGGCCATCGGCGGTGAGCTGTGGACGCGTAGCCGGCCCGCCGAGTCGCTGTGCTTCGCCGGGGTGAACCTGATTCCGATGCGGGGTACCGCGGCCGACATGATGGTGTTCGCCGACAAGGTCATGAGTGCGCCGCGGCGGTGTTCGTCGCTCGTGGGCCGCGCCGAGTTGGTGCTGCCGATGTGGCAGCAGCTGGCCCAGGTGTGGGGCCCGGCCCGCGAGGTCCGCGACTGCCAGCCGCTGCTGACTCTGTCCGACGCTCCGCAGTGCCCCGTCGACCCCGCGGTGCGCCCGGTCCGGATGGACGAGCTGGACGCGTATGTCGTTGCGGCAGTGGACATGTTCATCGGTGAGGTGGGTGTCGACCCGCGGATGGGCGACGGCGGCCGCGGCTACCGCCGCCGGCTGGCGGGGCTGATCGCCGCGGGCCGGGCCTGGGCGCGGTTCGAGGACGGCCAGGTCGTGTTCAAGGCGGAGATCGGCGCCCAGACGTCGCGGGTCGGTCAGATCCAGGGTGTGTGGGTACACCCGGACTGGCGTGGCCGCGGTCTCGGTGCCGCCGGCACGGCAAGCTTGGCGTCGGCGGTGCTGCGCAGCGGCCGGACGCCCAGCCTCTACGTCAACGATTTCAACGCCCCGGCTCGGGCGATCTACCGGCGTATCGGGTTCAGCCAGCTGGGTACGTACGCCACCGTGTTGCTGGACTGACGTTTTCGCGCCCGACATGCGCGTTGGGCACGCGACACGCCGGCCGGGCGGTGTGGAACGTCGATCTCGAGGTCGCCCGCCGGGGGCCGGCCAGGCTCGCAATCTGGCGTAGCTCACAAAACTGTCACGGTTGTATCTCGGTGTGCCTCCATGCCACGGGCTGGTCACACTTCTAACATCAGCCCCAATGGCAACGCACACATCATCCGTTTCACGCTCGGCCGCGTTGTTGTCGGTGGTGGCGGTCGCAGGAGCGATGACGGCCTGCACCCCGAAGCCCAACGGCCCCGAGCCCACCGCGCAGGCGTTCTTCGCCGCGCTCGGCCGCGGCGACACCGGTGCCGCCGCCGACCTGTCCGACAAGCCCAACGAGGCCCGCACCGCGATCAACCAGGCCTGGTCCGGCCTGCAGGCGACCAAGCTCGACGCGCAGGTGCTCGGCTCCAAGTACACCCAGGACACCGGCAAGATCACCTACCGGTACACCTGGCACCTGCCCAAGGACCGCACCTGGGCCTACACCGGACAGCTCAACATGATCCGGCAGGACGGCCGGTGGCAAGTCCGTTGGGGCAGCACGGATTTGCATCCCAACCTGGGGGAGCACCAGAGCTTTCAGCTGCGCGCCGACCAGCCGATCCGCGCCTCGGTCAACGAACTCGGCGGCACGAACGTTCTGGTACCGGGGTACCACTACAACTACGCACTGAACGCCCGGTCCGCGGCGGGCGAGCTGATGCGGACCTCCCGCGTGGTCGCCGACGTCCTGCGGCAGTTCGACAACACCATGGACGCCCAGCGGCTCGCCGAACAGGCCAGCTCGTCCACCGGACCGCTCAACCTGATCACCCTGCGCCGCGAGGACAACGACAAGGTGTCGGGGTTGCTGGGCCATCTGCCCGGTGTGGTGATCACGCCGCAGCCGGAGATGGTCCCCACCGATCCCCGATTCGCGCCGGCCATCGTCACCGAGGTCAAGAAGCAGGTCGCCGATCAGCTGGTCGGCCAGCCGGGTTGGCGCGTCGTCAGCGTCAACCAGAACGGCGCCGACATCGACGTCCTGAACGAGGTACCGGGTAAGCCGGCCCCGTCGATCACCATCAGCCTGGACCGCAACGTGCAGAACGCCGCCCAGGATGCGGTGAACATGGTGGGCCGCAAGGCGATGATCGTCGCCATCAAGCCGTCGACCGGCGAAATCCTGGCCGTGGCCCAGAACGCGGCCGCCGACGCCGACGGCCCCACCGCCACCATGGGCCTGTACCCGCCCGGGTCGACGTTCAAGATGGTCACCGCCGGCGCTGCCATCGAGACCGACATGGCCGGCCCCAACACGCTGCTCGGCTGCCCCGGCACCATCGACATCGGGCATCGCACCATCCCGAACTACGACCGGTTCGACCTCGGCGTCGTCCCGATGTCCAGGGCTTTCGCGAACTCGTGCAACACGACCTTCGCCGAACTGGCCAGCCGGATGCCGCCGCGCGCCCTGACGAACGCGGCCGCGCAGTACGGCATCGGCGCCGACTACCAGGTCGCCGGCATCGACACCGTCACCGGGAAGGTGCCGCCCACGGTGAACCTGGCCGAGCGCACCGAGGACGGCTTCGGCCAGGGCAAGGTGGTGGTCAGCCCGTTCGGCATGGCACTGGCGGCGGCGACGGTCGCGGCCGGAAAGACCCCGCTCCCGCGGCTGATCGAAGGCCGCCCGACCACCGTCTCCGGCAATACGGCGCCGATCACGCCCAAGATGGTCGACGGTCTGCGGCCCATGATGCAGCTGGTGGTGACCAACGGCACAGCCAAGGATCTGCGCGGCAGCGGCGACGTGCGCGGCAAGACCGGGGAAGCCGAGTTCCAGGGTGGTTCGCACGCCTGGTTCGCCGGCTACCGCGGTGACATGGCCTTCGCGGCCCTCATCGTCGGCGGTGGCGGGTCGGAGACGGCGGTCCGGATGTGCCGGGACATGTTCAAGGGCCTGCCGCCCGATTACCTGGCCTGACCGAAGCCCCTGACATGAGTAGCCTGTTTGGGTGACCAACAGCGACGAGATCGCGGTCCTGCGCGTCTCCGACGCCGACCGCAACGGCACGCTCCGGCGGCTGCACAACGCGGTGGCCCTGGGGCTCATCGACATGGACGAGTTCTCCGAGCGGTCCGCGCTGGTCGCTCTTGCCCGTCAGCAGGGCGAGCTGGCGGTGCTGGTCGGCGACCTGCCCGCGCCCAACGCGATCGTGACGGGCTCGGCCGACCGCGTCGAGCTGCGCGGTGTCATGGGGTCGCTCAAGCGGCAGGGTGAGTGGGTCGTGCCGACCCGGCTAGCGCTGGTCCGCCGCGTCGGCTCGATCGACCTGGACCTGACCCGGGCCCGGTTCGGCGGGCCCATCGTGGTCATCGAACTCGATCTCAAGTTCAGCTCTCTGGATCTCCGGCTGCCCGAGGGCGCCAGCGCCTCCATCGACGACGTCGAGGTGGCGGTCGGCAGTGCCACCGACCATCGCAAGGACGCGCCCGCCGACGGCACCCCGCACGTCATCCTCACCGGGCGGGTGGTCTTCGGGTCGGTCGATATCCGCGGGCCGCGCCGGACGTGGTTCGGCCGCGGCGACCGATAACTCCGGCGCTCGCTAAGCTGGGACGATGTCTGTTCGAACCGCGCTTCGCCCCGGCGAGGTGTCTCCGACCCTGCCGGTGCCCAAGTCGATCCCGCGTCCCGAGTACGCGTGGAAGCCGACGGTGCGCGAAGGCAGCGAGCCCTGGGTGCAGACGCCCGAGGTGATCGAGAAGATGCGCGTCGCCGGCCGCATCGCGGCCCAGGCGCTCGCCGAGGCCGGCAAGGCCGTCGCACCCGGCGTCACGACCGACCACCTGGACCGGGTGGCGCACGAGTACATGCTCGACCACGGCGCGTACCCGTCGACGCTGGGCTACAAGGGTTTTCCCAAGTCCTGCTGCACCTCGCTGAACGAGATCATCTGCCACGGCATCCCCGATTCGACGGTGATCGAGGATGGTGACATCGTCAACATCGACGTCACCGCCTACAAGGACGGCGTGCACGGCGACACCAACGCCACCTTCCTGGCCGGCGACGTGTCCGAGGAGCACCGCCTGCTGGTCGAGCGCACCCACGAAGCCACCATGCGGGCCATCAAGGCCGTCAAGCCGGGGCGGCAGCTGTCGGTGATCGGCCGCGTCATCGAGTCGTACGCAAACCGGTTCGGCTACAACGTGGTTCGCGACTTCACCGGGCACGGCATCGGCGAGACGTTCCACAACGGCCTGATCGTGCTGCACTACGACAAGCCCGAGGTCGACACCGTGCTGGAGCCGGGCATGACCTTCACCATCGAGCCGATGATCAACCTCGGCTCGCTGGACTACGAGATCTGGGACGACGACTGGACCGTCGCGACCGTGGACAAGAAGTGGACGGCGCAGTTCGAGCACACCCTCGTGGTGACCGACGACGGCGCCGAAATCCTGACCCTGCCGTGATGTGACCGGCGGGGCTCTGCTGGTCGCCGGCACCACATCGGACGCCGGTAAGTCGATGGTGGTGGCCGGCCTGTGCCGGCTGCTGACCCGCAAGGGCGTGCGGGTCGCGCCGTTCAAGGCCCAGAACATGTCCAACAACTCAGCCGTCACGGTCGAGGGCGGCGAGATCGGGCGCGCCCAGGCGATGCAGGCCCGGGCGGCGGGGCTGGCGCCGAGCGTGCGGTTCAACCCGGTCCTGCTCAAGCCCGGCGGGGACCGGACGTCACAACTCGTGGTGCGCGGCGTCGTCGCCGGCACGGTGGCGGCGGGGGACTACTTCACCCGCCGGACGCAGCTGGCCGGCGTCGTGGCCGACGAATTGGCCGCGCTGCGAAGCGAATTCGATGTGGTGATCTGCGAAGGCGCCGGCTCGCCCGCCGAGATCAACCTGCGGGCCACCGACGTGGCCAACATGGGCCTGGCCCGCGCCGCGAACCTGCCGGTGGTCGTCGTCGGCGACATCGACCGCGGCGGGCTGCTGGCGCACCTGTACGGCACGGTGGCGGTACTGGAACCTGCGGACCAGAAACTGATCGCCGGATTCCTCGTCAACAAGTTCCGGGGCGAACCGGCGCTGCTGGAACCCGGCCTGCGGCAACTGGAGTCGCTCACCGGCCGCCCGACCTACGGCGTGATCCCGTACTGCGACGACCTGTGGCTCGACGCCGAGGACTCGCTGTCGGTCACGCCACGCGGGCAGCTGGGCCGGCCGACGGCGCCGCGGGGCCGGGATGTCCTGACCGTGGCCGCCGTGCGTCTGCCCCGCATCTCGAACTCCACGGACGTCGAGGCCCTCGCCTGCGAGCCGGGGGTGTACGTCCGCTGGGTTGACACCGCGGCCGAGCTGGCCGGCGCCGATGTGGTGGTGCTGCCCGGCAGCAAGGCGACGGTCTCCGACCTGAACTGGTTGCGGGACCGTGGACTCGCGGAAGCCGTTGTCGCACATGCCCGGTCCGGTCGCGCGGTGCTCGGCGTCTGCGGCGGGTTCCAGATGCTGTGCATGACGATCCACGACACCGTCGAGTCCGGCGCGGGTCGGGTTCCCGGTCTGGGTCTGCTCGACGCCGACATCGAGTTCGACGTCGCCAAGACCCTGAAACACTGGGACACCCCGTTGTACGGCTACGAGATTCACCACGGCCGGGTCGCGCGGTGCGCGGAGCCGGACTGGCTGGGCGTCGGCATCCGCCACGGCCAGGTGTACGGCACCCACTGGCACGGACTGCTGGACAACGACGCCGTGCGGCGGGCCTGGCTCACCGAGGTCGCCACGGGCTGTGGCAAGGATGGGTTCGTCGTGGCCGACGACGTGAACGTCGCCGCGCTGCGCGACGCGCAACTCGACGTGATGGCCGATCTGCTTGCCGCACATGTGGATGTCGACACGGTGCTGAAGCTCGTCGAGTCCGGTGCGCCGGCCCGGCCGGTGATCACCGGCAGCCTGCTCGCGTGATCAGCTCGGCTCGCCCACGGGCTCGGCCGGTGCTGTCGGCGCCGTCGGTTCTATCGGCTCCTCGACCTGCTTGATGGGGCCGGTGAACCAGTTCTTCACCGACACGTGCCAGTAGATGTAGAGCAAGACCAGGACACCACCGACCAGCAACGGCGTGTAGTTCACGAACTTCCACTCGAAGCTCGGGTCCCACGGCACGCCGCCGAGGGATGTCGGGAACATCGCGATGATCGAGGTGATCGTGATCTCGGCCAGCGCCACCGGCGCCATCCAGCGATGGTGGCCGCGCAGATTCCAACTGCCCGTTTGGAATTCATCGCCGGCACGCCAGCGGTAGTAGATCGGCACCGCGAAGCACAGGTAGACCCCGACGACCCCGATGGAGACGACGGCGTAGAACGCCACCGGAGTGGGCGTGCCGTTGATGTCGACCTTGACCAGGGCCGGCAGCGTGAGTGCGGCGGCCACGACCGCGGTGATCGTGACGCTGTGTGTCGGAACCCGGTGCTTGTTGACCTCCGACCACCACCGATGGCCGGGCACCGCGCGGTCCTGGCTGAACGCGAACAGCATCCGGGATGCGCTGGTCTGGCAGGCGACGGCGCAGAAGAACTGGCCGGCTGTCGAGATGAACAGCACTGCCGTCGCCCAGTTCGAACTCATGGCCTGGTTGAAGATGGCGGCCACCGCGCCGCCGCCCTTGGATACCGCGTCGGAATCCTGGACGGCAAACAGGAAGGCCAGCAAGAGGATCCAGCCGCCGACGGCCGAGTAGAAGATGGACCGCCAGATGCCCTTGGCGGCCGCACCCGCCGCGCTCTTGGTTTCCTCCGACAGGTGTGCCGACGCGTCGTAGCCGGTGATCGTGTACTGCGTGAGGATCACCGAGATCGGCAGCACCACCAACAGCCAACCGGCGCCCGAGGTGGCGCCGCCGAACATGCCGCTGTTGTTGATCGTCTTGGCGAAGACGTCCGAGAAACTCGCGTGGTGAGTCGGTACGAAGATCAGGATGCCGATGACCGCGGCCGCGCCGAAGACGTGCCACCATACGGAGACGTTGTTGATGATCGCCAGCAGATGGCTGGAGAAGATGTTGATCAGCGCCGAGATGCCCAGGATCGCAACGAAGATGACGAAGGTCCGGGTGAGGCTGTATCCCGCCAGCCAATCGGCGCTGAGAGTGCCCAAGGTGAGGTCGATGAACGTCGCGCAGCCGTAGGCCACGGACGCGAGGATGGCCACCAGTCCGATGAGGTTGAGCCAGCCGGCGTAGAAGCCGGCTTTCGCGCCGCCGAGTTTTGCTGCCCACCAATAGATTCCGCCGGAGGTCGGGAAGGCCGACACCAGTTCGGACATACAGAGGCCGATGACGAGGATGAATGCCGCGACGATCGGCCAGCCCCAGGCGATCGCGGCCGGTCCGCCGTTGTTCCAGCCCAGCCCGAACGAGGTGAAGCACCCCGAGAGGATGGAGATGATCGAGAACGAGATGGCGAAATTGCTGAACCCGGACCAGGAGCGCTGCAGTTCCTGGCTGTATCCGAGCTTGGCCAGTAGCAGCTCGTCTTCGGTGAGTGCTTCGTGTCCTTCTGGCACTGTGGCCTCCTTAGGCGCCCCCGGATGTTGAAGAACAATAGGGTCAGTCCGGGTTTCGCGCTGGCCAACGGGTCCTGGCGTTACGGCGATGTTTCGGCCCGCGCTCAGCCGTGCAGTATGCGGTATTCCTCGATGGCGCCGGGGTGCAACGGGATTCGGCCGGTCTGGATCATCGACGGCGGCTGCAGGTACTGCAACCCGCGGACTTCCGGCGGCATGAGCTGCGTCGCGTCGTTCGCCAAGACATCGACCGCGGCCGCCGCCAACGCGTTCGGCAGGCCGGGCCGGCACAGCAGCAGATCGGGGGAGCCGATGGTGTACACGCTGGACGGCACATAGGCGCCGATCGGCGCCCGCAGGAGCAGGTAGGGGTAGGACGCCAGTTCCGTCATCGGTGCGACCCACGGCGTCAGGTCCAGGATGCGCAGCGGCAGCGTCTTGTCGAGCTCGGCGATGGCGGGCGTGGGGATGCCGCCGGACCAGACCAGCGCGTCGATGGTGTGGTTGCCGAGGGCGGCCACCGCATCGTTCAGGCGCAGGTCGACCCGCCGGACCCGGTCAGCCAGATTCGCCGCGCGAAACAGCACCGTGGTGATGGCCGCGACGCCGGAGCCGGACGGTCCGGTGGAAACCGTCAGTCCGGCAAGGTCATTCACCTGTCGGATGGCGGAGTGGTCGGGGACGACCAGCTGCAGGTAGTTCTCGTAGACTCGCGCGACCGCAGGCGGGAGGTCGGCGGCCGGCCGGGTTCGCAACTGCTGCTCGACCACGTCGGCTTGCGCGAGTGCCATGTCCGCCTGGCCCGACCGCAGGAGCTCGAGATTGTCGACGCTGCCCGCGGTGGGCATCACTGTGACCGTGATGCCGGGATACCGAACCCGTAGGCGCTGGGCGAAGATCTCGCCCACCGCCAGGTAGAGACCACCGCGATCTCCGGCGGCCAGGCGGATTGTGCCCTGGGCGTTGTTCGGCAGGCAGCCCGCGGCGACCGCCGCGGCAGAGGAGGCGAGGAACGCGCGCCGGGTCAGGGTCATGATGTGCTCGCCGGCAGGTGATAGCGGACCGCGAGACCACCGTCGGGGGACCGCTCGACCGACGCCAATCCGCCGTGTGCGGCCGCGATTTCGGTGGCGATGGCCAGGCCGAGGCCGGTGCCCTGGCTGTCGTCGTGCCCGCGCCAGAACCTGGTGGCCGCCTGCGAGACGGTGTCGGCCGGTAGGCCGGGGCCGTTGTCGCTGACGGTGAGATCGATGCCGGTGTCGGTGGGCAGCGTCGACACGGTGACGGTGGTGCCCGTACCGGAGTAGCGCAAGGCGTTGTCCAGTGCGATGTCCAAGAGTTGCTCGACATCGTGGCGCGGCATCTGGACGGCGAGGTGGGGGTGGGCGGTCTCGAAGCGCAGTCGCTGGTCGTTGGGATCTGCGGTGGTCTGCCAGAAGTCCAGCCGCTGCTCGACGACGCTGTCCAAATCGGTCGAATCATGCACTGCCGCAACCAGACCGGAACGGTGGCTGTGGCTGGCCTCCTCGGCGCGCGCCAGGCGGAGCAACTGGGCCAGCAGGTTCTCCAACCGGTCCAGCTCCGCCGACATCGAGTCGTAGGTCGGGCGCCCCGATGCGGCGACGTGGTCTTCGAGGGTGTCGGCGCGCAGCCGCACGGCGGCCAGTGGGTTGCGCAACTGGTGGGAGGCGTCGGCGATCAGCCGGCGTTGATGATCGAGCGAGGCGTGCACCGCCTGCGCCATGGCGTTGAACGCCGACGTGAAGCGCCGCAGCTCAGGCGGTCCCGACACGTGAGCCGGCTGGCCGGCGATGCCGCCGGCCATGTCCTCGACGGCCCGCTCCAGCCCGACCAGCGGCCGCAGCACCCACCGGGTCACGCTCTGCGCGGTGACGGCCGCAACCCCGAGCAGGACGATGCAGCCCGCCGCGATCCACAACCAGTCCACGGTGATGTCGTGTGCGGCGGTGGCCGGGTCGACGCCCAGGACCACCGCCCCGACCAGCTCGCCGTTGCGCCGAATTCCCTTGGCCTGCAGCATCGGTCGCCGGTCCCACGGCATGATCCGGCCCCGCGGTGCGGCGGGAGCGTCGGACAACGCGCGCTCGGCGGCCGTCGTCACTCCCGGATCGGTGACCGACAACCCGGCGGCGGCGAGCGTCCGGCCGTCCGCGTCGACGATCAGCACCCCTTCGCCGTACACCCGGTGGTAGCGCTCGACCAGTTCGGTGTCGAGTGCGCCCGCGCTGGCAGCGACGTCGGCCAGCGTCGTCAGTTGCCGCTCGCGTTCGGTGTGCAGCACGTTGGTGCGGTGGTCGGCCAGGCTCAGGGCAAGCGGGATCGCCAACGCCGCCGTCGCGATGAGCAGCAGCGTCATCAGCAGCGCACGAACCCGCAGACCCACGTCAGTGATCCAACCGGTAACCGAAGCCACGCACGGTGTGCAGCGGTATTCCGGCCAGCTTGGACCGAATCTGGCCCACGAAGAAATCCAGGGACCGGGAGCGGCCCACCACCGCGGTGCCCCAGCACTCGAGCATCACCTCTTCACGGCTGACCGCCTCACCCTGACGGGCAGCCAGCGTGGCCAGAATCTGGTACTCGGTCTTGGTCAGCGCCTGTGTCTGGCCGGCCACGGTCACCTCGTGCCGGTCGCGATCGATGGTCACCGGCCCGGCCACCACGGGCGGGCGCGCGAGGGGACCGGTGCTGCGCTGCACTCGCCGCATGACGGCCTCGATCCGGGCCAGCAGCACCGCCTTTCGGACGGGCTTGACCAGGTAGTCGTCGGCCCCGGCGCGCAGCCCCAGCACCACGGCGCCGTCGCTGTCGCGTGCCGTCATGATGATGACCGGCGTGGTCGACGCCCGGCGCAGTGTGCGAAGGACGTCCAGCCCGTCCATGTCGGGCAGGCCCAAATCCAGTAACACCAGGTCGCAGCCCTTGACGCGATTGAGCGCGTCGTCGCCGCGGGTGGTGTGGGTGACGGTGAGCCCCGTCTGTTCCAGCAGCTCGACCAGTGCAGCGGCGACCCCCTGATCGTCCTCGACGAGCAGCACGCGCATGGGCCGATGGTAGGGGGCGTGGTGGGCGGACCCGCTGATTTCGCGCTGAATCTGAGGATCGTGCAAGGAAAGACCCGGGGCGGGCCGCGGCGTCTTCCGGTGGACCCGGTGTGCGGAAACCATGTGCTCATCAACAGGCACGAGGAGGTCACGATGTACCCGAACACCCATTTCTCCCGGGCGACGGTCTCCGTCGTGGCAGGTGCCCTGATCGCCATCGGCGTCCACGGGTCTGCCTGGAGCGCAACCGGATTCGTGCCCGCGGCCGATGCCGTGGCGACCGGCCATTCCTGCGACGTCGCGGTCATGGCGAACACGCTGTGCCAGAGCGGGCAGCACCGGCACGGCACGGCGCCCACGGTCGGCCGGGCCTACCTGGACCTGAACTCACGGCCGACGGCCTGAGCGACGAGAGGGCGGAGCAGATCATGAACGTTGCACTCGCAAGCAGCGCGGCTCGGCTGGCGGCCGCCGCGAACCAGGAATCCTCGTGGATCCCGATGATCGTGTGCTTCGCGGTCGTGGGCATCATCGTCGGCATGGCCATCCTGATGGGCCGGCGACAGCCCCGCCGCCGCGCGGGGACAGGCCGGCGCGCGGGGGCGGCAGGCGTCTACGGCTACGCCGGCTCCGATGGCGGCGGCTGGGACGCCGGCGGGTCCGCGTGCTCGGACGGCGGTGGCTCCAGTGGCTGCGGCGGCGGCGGAGGTTGCGGTGGCGGCGGGTGCGGGGGCGGTGGTGGCTGCGGCGGTGGTGGCGGCTGCTGAATATCGGTACCGGCGGTCCGGTGGTGTTCGCTACGGTGGCGTCATGCCAATCATCCCGACCGTCGACGGTTTCGGCGCCACCGTCGACGTGTCTGGCCCCGACGCCGCCACGACAGTCGTCATGCTCACGACCAAGCCGGCGACGGGCGCCCTGTGCGAATTGCTGCACACCGCATCGCTACGCACCGTGGTGATCGAGGCCGACGACCGGATGACCGTGAATTCGGTTGTCGGCATTCTGGATACGCTCGGGGTGAAGTGGGCGCTGTTGTACGCCGACGGCGGTGCGGGCGAGCTGGCCTGGCACCTGGCGGCCACCCGACTGGATCGGTTCACCGCCCTGGTGGCCATCGACGGCAGCCATCCGCGCGCCGACGGGGCGTCGGGCGACGGGTGCCCGCCGGTGGAGATCAACACCACCGTGGTCGTAACAAGCGCCGATGCCCGCGCCCGGGCGCAGGCCGGACAACGCTTCATCTACGGCGAATTCCGGATGTCGGAGCTGATGGGCCGGCGCAGTGCCGAGGAGTTCACCGCCCAGGTGGCCAACGAGATCGTGCTGCGCAGCAGTACCTGGTGACAGACCAGCCACTGTCGGTCCCGGCCGTTATCGTGACGACATGGAAGGCACGGACTCGACGGCCGGGCTAGCGCTCGCTCCACACGAGTTGCTTCGTGCCTTCAACGCACAGACCCTGGCCCGCGGCGAGACTTATGCGAACCAGGGGCGCGTGGTCGCCGCCAGATACGACCCGGTCGACGGCACGCTCACCGGCTCGTGCCTGGGTTCGAAGTCCGAGTACTACGACGTCGAAGTGGCGTTGTCGGGTCCCCGCACCGGCCTGGAGATCGAATACACCGTCTGCACCTGCCCGGTGGGGCGGTACTGCAAGCACGCGGTGGCCCTGCTGTTGGCGGCGGTCCCGAGCGCACCCCACCGTGCGGCCCCACAACGCTGGCAGGTGGTGCTGGGTTCGCTGCTGGACGAGATGACCGGCGCCGACAGCGACACCGGCGGCAAGCCGCTGGCCCTGGAGTTCGGGATGCTGCCGGCGGGCCGGTACCACACGACGCCGATCGCGACGCTCCGGGCGTTGACGGTCGGCAAGCGCGGAAACTGGATCAAGAGCGGGATCAGCTGGCGGCGTCTGTTCGACACCGCCGACCCGGGCGAGTTCGACCGGCAGCAGTACAGCGCGCTGCGGGCGCTGGTGCTCGCCGTGCCCGGTTACTATCCGTACAGCAGTGACCAGTTGGTGCTTTCCGCTGTGGGACAGAGCTTTTGGAACGATCTCGACGCGGCGGTCGAGGCCGGCGTCACGCTCGTCCCGGGAGCGGGCATCCGGGCGGTGGAGCTCGCCAAGGACGTCCAGTTGCGGCTGGACTTCACCGTCTCCGACACCGGCGGTGCGCAGATGTCGACGGTGCTCGTCGTCGACGGCGAGCCGCGGGCGCCCGAAGGCGTCGGGCTGGTGGGCGCACCCACGCCCCACGGCATCCATCAATTGGTGGACGGCATCCTGCATCTCGGGGCTTTCGCGCCGGTACCCGGTCCCACGCTGCTCAAGTTGATCGCGAACGACGAGAAGGTACAGATTCCGCCCGAGGCGCTCTCGGAGTTCGCAGCGGACGTGCTGCCGCAGCTGCGCCGGACGGTGCCCGTCGACATGCCGGAGGGTCTGTTCGCCGAACCGGACATCGTGGGGCCGTTGCCCGTACTGAGCATCACGGTCGACGAGGTTGACGGCCGCGTGAAGTGGCGCACCCGGTACGAGGTGAACGGGCGGCGCCAGGAGTTCGACGCGGCGGGCGTCACCCGCACGAGCGGCATCCGGGACAACGCCGCCGAGGATGCGATGTGGCGGGCGATCGCGCCCGCGCTGGAACTGATTTCGGGACTGTCGGCGCAGGAGGACCCGCTGGCCTCGCTGTTGCTGTCGCGCCGGCTGTCCCTGCCGCAGATCGCGGTGCTGTGCCACGAGGTGCTGCCGCAGCTCGCCGGGTACGAGCAGCTGATCGTCGAGATCGATGAGCGGGCCGCGGCATTCCGGCGCTCGGTCGCCGGGGCGCAACTCGGGTTCGGTACCGCGTCCTCCGACGAGGCGCCGGCGCAGGACTGGTTCGACCTGCACATCACCATCGATGTCGACGGTTACCCCGTGGCGCTGTCGGCCGTCATCGCCGAACTGGCGTCCGGTGCCACCCACATGCTGCTGTCGAACGGCGTCTACTTCCGGCTCGACACCCCCGAACTGCTCAAGCTCCGGGCCCTGATCGAAGAGGCCCAGGCGCTGGGGGAGCTCGACGGCGACCGGGTCAACGCGTCATCGCTGAACGCGACATTGTGGGACGAGCTGCTGGGCCTCGGCGTCGTCGACCGGGAACTGGCGCAGTGGCGCGACAACATGGCGCGGCTGGCCGCGGCGCAGCCGCCGGTTTCGGTGCCCACGCCGGCCGGACTGCAGGCCGAGCTGCGCGACTATCAGCGCGACGGGCTCAATTGGCTGGCGTTCCTGTGGGACAACGGACTCGGCGGTGTGCTGGGCGACGACATGGGTCTCGGCAAGACGGTGCAGACCCTGGCCCTGATCAGTCGCGCCGTCGAGCAGGGCGCGGGCAAGTTTCTCGTCGTCGCGCCGACCAGCGTGGCATCCAACTGGGCGGCGGAGTGTGCGAAGTTCGCGCCCGGGCTCACCACCGTCGTCGTCTCGAGTACCGAGGCCCGCGGCGCGGTGCCCATCGCCGAGCAGGTCGCCGCGGCCGACATCGTCGTCACGACCTACACGCTGCTGCGGATCGACAACGACCGGTATCGGGAAATTGCTTGGGCCGGAATGATTCTCGACGAGGCGCAATTCGTCAAGAATCATCACAGCAAGACGCACCAGTGCGCGCGTCGTCTCGATGCGCCGTTCAAACTGGCCATCACCGGCACGCCGATGGAGAACAACCTGATGGAGCTGTGGTCGCTGCTGTCGATCACGGTGCCCGGTCTGTTCCCCAGCCCGAAGATTTTCGAGCGCTACTTCCGTAAGCCGATCGAGTCCGACGGCGAGCCCGGACGGCTGGCGCTGCTGCGGCGGCGCATCAAGCCGGTGTTGTTGCGCCGCACCAAGGATCAGGTCGTCAAGGAGTTGCCGCCCAAGCAGGAGCAGGTGCTGGCCATCGAACTGTCGGCCAGACACCGCAAGATCTACGACACCCGGCTGGCGCGCGAGCGGCAGAAGGTGCTCGGCCTGCTGGGGGAGTGGGAGAAGAACCGCTTCCAGATCTTCCGGTCACTCACGCTGTTGCGGCAGCTCAGCCTGCATCCCGGGCTCGTCGACGCCGAGACCATGGAAGCCGGGTCCACGAAGGTGGACTTCCTGATCGAACAACTGGACCAGCTGGTCGCCGAGGATCACAGCGCGCTGGTGTTCAGCCAGTTCACCGGTTTTCTGGCGATCCTGCGCGACCGCCTGGACGCGGCCGGGATCGAGTACAGCTACCTGGACGGGTCGGTGGACGCGCGGGCCCGGGCGCAGGCCATCGACGACTTCAGCGCCGGCCGGACCAGGGTGTTCCTGATCAGTCTCAAAGCCGGCGGTTTCGGACTGAACCTCACCGCCGCCGACTACTGCTTCCTGTGCGACCCGTGGTGGAGCCCGGCCGCCGAAGCGCAGGCCGTCGACCGCGCACATCGCATCGGCCAGCAGCGCCCGGTGAACGTCTATCGGCTGGTGTCCGAGAACACCATCGAAGAGAAGGTGATCGCGCTGCAGGAGCGCAAGCGCGCGCTGTTCGCCGCCGTGATCGACGACGGCGACATGTTCGGCACCGCAATTACCGCCTCCGACATACGCGAACTGCTGGGCTGAGGGAGACTGAACCGCATGCGGCTTTCGTTGTCCGGTCAGGATTGGGGGCGACTGGCGGCGATGTTCGGCGTCATCGCCGCACTGCACGTCATCGGCTGGGGGACCCTGATCCTCGTCGTCGTACCCGAGCACCACACCGTCGGCGGGACGGCGCTCGGCATCGGAATCGGACTCACCGCGTACACCCTGGGCCTGCGGCACGCGTTCGATGCCGACCACATCGCCGCCATCGACAACACCACCCGCAAGCTCATGGCGGACAACGCCGTTGCCCCGCACGGCCGCAGTGGCAGCCGGCCACTCAGCGTCGGATTCTTCTTCTCCCTCGGGCATTCGACCATCGTGTTCGGCCTGGCCCTGCTGCTGTCGCTGGGCATCACGTCGATAGTCGTTCCGCTGCAGGACGATTCGTCGATGCTGCACCGGTACACCGGGCTCATCGGCGCCGGCGTCTCGGGCTTCTTCCTGTACCTGATCGCGGCCATCAATGTCGTTGTCCTGGTGGGCATCCTGCAGGTGTTCATGCGGATGCGCCGCGGTGAGTACGACGAGGCCGCACTAGAACATCAACTCAACAACCGCGGGTTCATGAACCGCATCCTGCGCCGGTTCACCCGCGCCATCAGCAAGCCGTGGCAGATGTATCCGCTCGGCGCGCTGTTCGGCCTCGGCTTCGACACTGCGACCGAGGTGGCGCTGCTGGTGCTGGCCGGGACCGGCGCCTCGGCCGGATTGCCGTGGTACGCAATCCTCTGTCTGCCGGTGCTCTTCGCGGCCGGGATGAGCCTGCTGGACACCATCGACGGCGCGTTCATGAATGTCGCGTACGGCTGGGCGCTGGCCCGGCCCGTGCGCAAGGTCTACTACAACATCACCATCACCGGGCTGTCGGTCATGGTGGCCCTGGTGATCGGCACCATCGAATTGCTGGGCCTGCTGGCCGAGGAGCTGGGGTGGACCGGCGGCGTCTGGGCGTGGATCGGCGGAATCGACCTGAACACCGTCGGATTCGGCATCGTCGGGCTGTTCGTCGTCACCTGGGTGGTGGCGCTGCTGGTGTGGCGGTGGGGCCGGATCGAGGAGAAGTGGACGGCCCGGCTCAGCCCGGCTGACAGCTAGCTCAAGCCCAGCAGCGCGTTTTCGATCACCTCGGGCAGCGCCGGGTGAATCCAGTACTGCCCGCGGGCGACGTCCTGCGCCGTCTGCCCGAACGACATCGCCTGGATCAGGGGCTGAATCAACGACGACGCCTGATAACCCATCAGGTGCGCGCCCAGAATCCGTCCGGTGCCGCGCTCGCCGATCAGTTTGACGATGCCCGTCGTGTCTTCCATGGCCCAGCCGTACGCGGTGTCGCCGTACTCCTGCACCTTGACCACGACGTCGAAACCCGCTGCCCGCGCCTCGGCTTCATTCATGCCGACCATCGCGACCTGCGGATCGGTGAACACCGCGGCGGGAACGAACCGGTGGTCGCTGGCCACCAGCTCGCCGTCCCAGTCGCGCAGCAGGTTCTCCTTCACCGTCCGCGCCTCGTGGTTGGCCACGTGCTTGAGCTGGTGGCGTGACGACACGTCACCCAGCGCGAAAATCCCACGCGCCGTGGTGCGTTGGAACTCGTCGACGACGACGTAGCCGTCGTCGTCGAGGCCCACCCCGGCCAAGTGCACATCGAGCAGGTCGCCGTTGGGCACCCGGCCCGTGGCAACCAGCAGGGCGTCGGCGCGCAGAGTCTCGCCGTCGTCGAACTCGAGCACGACGCCGTCACCGTCGCGCTGGGCGCCGACGACGTTCTCCTGCGTCCGCAGGTCCCATTTCTTGCCGACCACCGCGCTGAACCGCCGGCAGATCTCCTCGTCGCAGCGCCGCAGCAGCCGGTCGCCACGCAGGACGATCGTCACCTTCGATCCGAGCGACGAGAACACGTGCGCGAACTCCACCGAGATGAACCCGCCGCCGATGATCACCAGATGCTCGGGCAGCGCCGGGATGCGCATGATGTCGTCGCTGGTGAAGTAGGGGACACCGGAGCCGGCGATGTTCGGGGGAATCCAGCTGCGCGAGCCCGCGGCGATGACCACCCGGTCGGAGCTGAATTCGTCGCCGTCGGCGGTCCGCAACGTGTAGGTGCCGTCGGGCAGCGTCGGCCCGAAGCGGGTGTGGCTGCCGTAGACCGTGACGTTCGGCAGGCCGCGGCGGTAGTCCTCGCCACCGGCCGCGATCGGGTCGATCCGGCCGAAGACGCGCTCGACGATGTCCGGCCAGCGCACCCCGTCGATGTGCGAGTCGACGCCGAAAGTGGCGCTGTGCCGGATGGTCTGGGCCACGTCGGCGGCGTAGACGAACATCTTGGTCGGGATGCAGCCGACGTTCAGGCACGTGCCGCCGAACTTGCCCTGCTCGCAGATCGCGACCTTCAGGCCGTCGTACCGCTCGTCGAGCACGCTGTTGCCCGAGCCGGTTCCGATGATGGTCAGGTCGTAGTGCTCCATGACGTCAGGCCTGTTCGTGTTGGGTGGTGCGGGAGACCGCTTGGGGGAGGTACCAATCCAGCCAGTGGTTCAGCTCGCCGAACGCGACGGCACGCGGCTCCGGCAGTGACAGGAACACGTCGTGTTTGGCGTCGGTGACCGGGACGATGGTGCTGCGGTTGCCGACACACCCCGCCCAGCGGGCGATCTGGCTGACGTCCAGCACCGCGTCGCCGCGCTCCATGCCGGCCGCGGTCGTGGTCTCGGCGACGGTGTGGTCCGACCGCAGGATCAGGTTCGGCACCCCGACATCGAGGCCGCGATGCAGCTGCAGCTGTCCCCGGCGGATGGCATTGATCCAGCCGACGGTGACCGGGAAGCCGCCCAACGGTTTCCAGTCCAGGTTGTAGTCGAACTCCCCGCCGTGGTCGCGGTGCAGGCTCGTGCCGTAGCCGCCCTCGGTCGGTTTGCGGATCACCGCCAGTTTGCGGAACCGGGCCAGGGCCCGCAGCGTGCCGGACACCGGCGCCGAGCGCAGCGCGGCCGGCCCGTGCAGATCGAAGAACGGGCTGTTGAGGATCAGGCCCCTCACCCGGTGCGCCGCCAGCGCGCCGTCGCGGCGCAGGCGGTCGGTGAACAGCGTCGCGATCAGTCCGCCGGCGGAGTGGCCGTACAGGCACACCCGGGCACCGGTGGTGTCCGCGGCGATGAGCTGCAGGGCCTGACGGAGTTCGCCGTAGTACGACCCCAGGTCGGTGGTGAAGTGCGGGGTCTGCCCGGGGCGCCGCGACCGTCCGCACTTGTGCAGGTCTATCGCGTAGAACGCCATGCCACGGGCAGCGAAGTGATCGGCGAGCTCGGTGTGGAAGAAGTAGTCGGTGTAGCCGTGCACCACGAGCACGGCGTGCTCGGCCCGGACCTGCGGACCACGCCGCACGACGGTGGCGACCAGGTCACCCTCGCCGTCGGGGTCGGGTCCCAGTGCGATGGTCTGCTGCCAGTACCCGGGCAGCACGTCCGGCTGCCACTCGGGTTGTCCCTGTGGCTCCTGCGGCGTCACGTGCTCAACCCTAACTGCGACGAACATCATGGTCGATGGGAGGAGATAGCGCGTCGGCGGCGAACACGGTCGCGATAACCTTGAGCACCGAGCATCCGTCAATACCGGCGGGTAACCCGAGTGCGAAGGACGAGCGATCACGTGTCGAATGCAAACGTAGCTGGGAGCGCACAGACCGACGTCGTCCTCGTGGGCGCGGGAATCATGAGCGCCACCCTCGGGGCACTGATCCGGCTACTGGAGCCGGAGTGGTCCATCACCATGATCGAGCGCCTCGACGGCGCGGCCGCCGAGAGCAGCGATCCCTGGAACAACGCCGGCACCGGCCACTCGGCGCTGTGCGAGCTCAACTACACGCCGCAGAACGCCGACGGCACCATCGACATCAAGAAGGCCGTCCACGTCAACGAGCAGTTCCAGGTGACGCGCCAGTTCTGGGCCTACGCGGTGGAGAACGGGGTGCTGCCGGACGTCAAGAGCTTCCTGAACCCCATCCCGCACGTCAGCTTCGTGCACGGCGCCGAACACCTGGACTACCTGCGCCGGCGCCGCGAGTCGCTGGTCACCAACCCGCTGTTCTCGACGATGGAGTACATCGACGACAAGGACGAGTTCGCCCGCCGGCTGCCGTTCATGGCCGAGCAGCGCGACTTCGCCGAGCCGGTTGCTCTGAACTGGACCACCGACGGCACCGACGTCGACTTCGGTTCGCTGTCCAAGCAGCTCATCGGCTTCACCGCGCAGCGCGGTATGGACACGCTGTTCGGGCACGAGGTGACCAACCTCAGCAAGCAGTCCGACGGCAGCTGGAAGCTCAACGTCGTGAACCGGCGCACCGGGGACCGGCAGAAGATCAATGCCAAGTTCGTGTTCCTCGGCGCCGGTGGTGGCGCGCTGCACCTGCTGCAGAAGGCCGGTATCCCGGAGGCCAAGGGCTTCGGCGGGTTCCCGGTCGGTGGTGCCTTCCTGCGCACCGACAACCAGGATCTGACGGTCAAGCACCAGGCCAAGGTGTACGGCCAGGCATCGGTCGGCGCGCCGCCGATGTCGGTGCCGCACTTGGACACCCGCATCATCAACGGTCAGTCCTGGCTGCTGTTCGGGCCGTTCGCCGGCTGGTCGCCCAAGTTCCTCAAGCAGGGCTCGGTCACCGATCTGCCGCTGTCGGTCAAGCCCAACAACATCGCCTCGATGCTCGGCGTCGGCGTCACCGAACTGGGCCTGGTGAAGTACCTGCTCGAGCAGCTGGCCCTCAGCGAGGGTGAGCGGGTCGATTCGCTGCGCGAATTCGCCCCCAGCGCAGTCGATTCCGACTGGGAGCTGGATGTCGCGGGCCAGCGCGTGCAGGTGATCCGCCGCAAGGGCATCGGTGGCGTGCTGGAGTTCGGCACCACCGTCCTGACCGCCGAGGACGGCCGCATCGCCGGTCTGCTCGGTGCGTCGCCGGGTGCCTCCACCGCGGTGCCGGCCATGGTCGAGGTGCTGGAGCGGTGCTTCGGCGACCGCTACCAGACCTGGCTGCCCAAGCTCAAGGAGATGGTGCCGTCGTTGGGCGTCAACCTGTCCGGCGAACCCAAGCTGTACCGCGAGGTGTGGGACTGGGGGACCAAGGTGCTCAAGCTCGACCAGCCGGCCTGAGTTCGGGCGGATCGCGCATGACCGTCGCGCCGAGGCGCAGCTGGGCCAAGGATCTGGATGCCGCAACGCTTTACGAGCTGCTGAAGTTGCGCGTCGAGGTCTTCGTGGTGGAGCAGGCGTGTCCGTATCCCGAACTCGACGGCCGTGACCTGCTGGCCGAGACCCGGCACTTCTGGCTGGAAAGCCCTGACGCACAAGTCATCTCGACGCTGCGGCTGATGGAGGAACATCCCGGGGGAGAGAAGGTCTTCCGGATCGGCCGGGTGTGCACCAAGCGCAGCGACCGCGGTCAGGGCCACACCACGCGGTTGATGCAGGCAGCGCTGGCCGAGGTGGGCACCTACCCCTGCCGGATCGACGCCCAGACCTATCTCGAAGAGATGTACGCCCGCCACGGGTTCGTGCGCGACGGCGAGGAGTTTCTGGAGGACGGCATTCCGCATGTGCCGATGATCAGACCGGGTCTGGGAGCGGGGCAGCAGTAGTGACCTATCCGTTCAGCGCGCTGGTGGGCCAGGACCAGCTCCGGCTGGCGCTCATCCTGTGCGCGGTGCGTCCCGACATCGGCGGTGTGCTGATCCGCGGCGAGAAGGGCACCGCGAAATCGACCGCGGTGCGTGGTCTCGCCGAGGTGCTGGCCGCCGTGGACGCCGGAGCCCGCCTGGTGGAGTTGCCCATCGGTGCGACCGAGGACCGCGTGGTCGGCTCGATCGATCTGCAGAAGGTGTTGCGGGACGGCGAACATGCCTTCTCGCCGGGCCTGCTGGCGCGCGCACACGGCGGCGTGCTCTACGTCGACGAGGTGAACCTGCTGCACGACCACCTGGTCGACGTGCTGCTCGATGCCGCCGCCATGGGCCGGGTGCACATCGAGCGCGACGGTGTCTCGCATTCGCACGAGGCCCGATTCATGTTGGTGGGCACCATGAATCCGGAGGAGGGCGAGCTCCGGCCGCAGCTGCTCGACCGCTTCGGACTGACCGTCGACGTCTACGCGTCGCGCGATGTCGACGTCCGGGTCGAGGTGATCCGGCGCCGCATGTCGTACGAGGCCGACCCGGCCGGTTTCGCCGAGCAGTACGCCGTCGACGACGCCGAGCTGGCCGGGCGGATCGCCAAGGCCCGCGCCGCGGTGGCTTCGGTGTCGTTGCCGGACAACGAATTGCGCCGGATCGCGGCGTTGTGTGCGGCGTTCGACGTCGACGGCATGCGCGCCGATCTGGTGGTGGCCCGCACGGCCGTCGCGCACGCGGCCTGGCGCGGCGCGTCCGCGGTGGATGCGGAAGACGTCCGCGTCGCCGCGGAACTCGCGCTGCCGCACCGGCGTCGGCGCGACCCCTTCGACGACCCCGGGCTGGATCCGCAACAGCTCGACGACGCCATGGCGCAGGCCGAGGCCGAATCGCAGTCCGCGTCGGAGCCGGAACCCGATCCTGATCCGCCGGGCGGCGGGATCTCCGCGGAGGGCTCGGAAGAGGCCGCGCCGCAAGGAAACTCGGCCGGACCCGGTAGCGCGTCGCGGCCCAGCGCGCCACCGTCGGCGACCTTCCGGACCCGGGCGCTGGTGGTGCCCGGGGTCGGGGAAGGTGCTCCCGGCCGGCGGTCGCGGGCGCGCAACCGCACGGGCACCCCGATCTCGGCGACCGACGATGCCCGGGCCGGACACGGCGTGCACGTCTTCGGCACGCTGCTGGCCGCGGCCGATCGCCGGCCACAGGCCGGCCGCCTGCAGGTGGCGCCCACCGACGTCCGCCACGCGATTCGTGAAGGGCGCGAAGGCAATCTGGTGATCTTCGTGGTCGACGCCTCGGGCTCCATGGCCGCGCGAGACCGGATGTCCGCGGTGAGCGGGGCGACGCTGTCACTGCTGCGCGACGCCTACCAGCGCCGCGACAAGGTCGCCGTCGTCACCTTCCGGGGCGCCGAAGCCGCGCTGCTGTTGCCGCCGACGTCGTCAGTGCACATCGCGAGCCGACGCCTGGCACGTTTCGACACCGGTGGGAAAACCCCACTGGCGCAGGGGCTGCTGGCCGCGCGTGATGTGGTGCTGCGGGAGAAGACCCGCGACCGGGCCCGTCGCCCCCTCGTGGTGGTGCTGACCGACGGCCGTGCGACGGGTGGACCCGATCCACTGGGCCGGACCCGGACCGCCGCGGGTCTGCTCGTCGCCGAGGGCGCCGCCGCCGTCGTCGTCGACTGCGAAACGTCTTATATTCGACTGGGATTGGCGCAGCAGTTGGCCGGCCAACTCGGTGCGCCCGCCGTGCAACTGGCGCAGCTGCGCGCCGACAACCTGGCCAGCGTGGTGCGGGCCGGGCAAGCCGCGGCGTAAGAGAACACAGCAGGAAGAACCCATGCCACAAGGACAACCGCTCGTCGTCCCCAACGATGGACTGACCACCAAGGCGCGCCGCAACGCGCCGATCCTGGCGGTGCACACCGGCCCGGGTAAGGGAAAATCGACTGCCGCATTCGGGATGGCGCTGCGCGCCTGGAACCAGGGCTTCGACGTCGCGGTGTTCCAGTTCGTCAAGAGCGCCAAGTGGAAGGTCGGCGAGGAAGCGGCATTCCAGACGCTCGGCCGCCTGCACGACGAGCAGGGCATCGGGGGACCGGTGCAGTGGCACAAGATGGGCTCGGGCTGGTCGTGGACGCGCCGGCAGGGCTCCGACGAGGACCACGCCGCTGCGGCCGTCGAAGGCTGGGCCGAGATCTCGCGGCGGCTGGCCGCCGAGCAGCACGACTTCTACGTACTGGACGAGTTCACCTACCCGCTCAAGTGGGGCTGGCTCGACATCGACGAGGTGGTGTCGACGCTGACCCAGCGCCCCGGCACCCAACACGTCGTCATCACCGGCCGCGACGCCCCGCCGCAGCTCCTCGACGCCGCCGATCTGGTGACCGAGATGACCAAGGTCAAGCACCCGATGGACGCGGGCCGCAAGGGCCAGCGCGGCATCGAATGGTGAGTTCTCCCGCGGGGACGAAGTGACCACGAATCCCGTCCCGGCGGTCGTGATCGCGGCGCCGGCGTCGGGCAGCGGCAAGACGACCGTGGCCACCGGCCTGATGGGCGCCCTGCGCCGCGCCGGCCACACGGTGAGCGCCGCGAAGGTCGGCCCCGACTTCATCGACCCCGGCTATCACGCGCTGGCCACCGGCCGGCCGGGCCGCAACCTGGACCCGGTCCTCGTCGGCGCCGAGCTGATCGGTCCGCTCTACCGACACGGCAGTGCGGGCGCCGACGTCACCGTCATCGAGGGCGTCATGGGCCTGTTCGACGGCCGCATCACCGAGCAGCCGATGTCGCCGGCGCCCGGGTCGACCGCCCACGTCGCCGGGCTGCTCGGCGTGCCGGTGGTACTCGTCGTCGATGCCCGGGGACAGAGCCAGAGCATTGCCGCTCTGCTGCACGGCTTTTCGACGTTCGACCGAGCTGTGCGGATCGCCGGGGTGATCCTCAACAAGGTCGGCTCGCCGCGGCACGAAGAGGTCCTGCGGCAGGCCTGCGAGCAGGCGGGCGTCCCGGTGTTCGGCGCCATCCCGCGCAACAGCGGACTGGAGATTCCGTCGCGGCATCTCGGCCTGGTCACCGCCGTCGAACACGGCCGCCGGGCGCACGAGGCCGTCGACGTCATGACCGAGCTCGTCGCCCGCCACGTCGACACCGAGGCGGTGGCCCGGTGTGCCGGGATCGGCACTCTTGAACCGCAGTGGGCTCCCGAGCTGGAGTCCGGTCCGGCCGCAACCGTCGCGCTCGCCGCCGGCAGGGCCTTCAGTTTCGGGTACGCCGAGCACGCCGAGCTGCTCGAGATGGCCGGCGCCGAGGTCGTGGCCTTCGACCCACTGACCGACCCACTGCCGGACGGCACGCAGGCGCTCGTCATACCCGGTGGTTTCCCCGAGCAGTTCACCGCGGAACTGTCGGCCAATGCCGTTGTCCGCGAACAGATTGCCGCGCTGGCGGCCGCCGGCGCGCCGGTGCATGCCGAGTGTGCCGGGCTCACCTACCTGGTCGACGACCTTGACGGGCACCCCATGTGTGGCGTGCTGCCGGGTTCGGCGCGCTTCACCGAGCGGCTGACCCTGGGCTACCGCGATGCCGTGGCGACGGTCGACTCCAGCATGCACGCCGCGGGGGAGCGCGTGACCGGCCACGAATTTCACCGCACCACAGTCGAATTCACCGAGCAGCAGCCGCCGGCTTGGGTTTTCCGGGGCGCTGGGCAGGCCACCGTGCACGACGGGGCCGTCCGCGGCGGCGTGCACGCGGGCTACCTGCACACCCATCCGGCCGCGCATCCGCACTCGGTGCGTCGGTTCGTATCGGCGGCAACTAAACTCGCCGAGTGATACTGCGCACGCGAGGAGCAAAATGACGTCCCAGCATGCCTACCTCGTGGGGCTGCATCTGTCCGGCAAGAAGGTCGTGGTCGTGGGTGCCGGCAGCGTCGCCCAGCGCCGCCTGCCGCTGCTGATCGCCAGCGGCGCCGACGTCCACGTCGTGGCGCCCGCCGCCACCCCGGTGGTCGAAGCACTCGTCGACAACCCCGACGGCACCGGCATCACCCTCATCTCGCGGGAATTCCAGACCGACGATCTCGACGGCGCCTGGTACGTCCTGGCCGCGACCGACGACGACGCCGTCAACGCCGCGGTGGCCGCGGAGGCCGACCGCCGCCGGATCTTCTGCGTCCGCGCCGACGCCGGCCAGGAAGGGTCGGCGGTGACCCCGGCGTCCTTCGAATACGACGGGCTGACGGTCGGCGTGCTGGCCGGCGGCGAACACCGGCGCTCGGCGGCGCTGCGCACCGCCATCCACGAGGCGCTGCAGCGCGGCGCCATCGGCGACGCCGCCGAACCCGACAGCTACCGCGGTGTGGCGCTCGTCGGCGGTGGCCCGGGGGACCCCGAGCTGATCACCGTCCGCGGTCGCCGGCTGCTGGCCCACGCCGACGTGGTGGTGGCCGACCGGCTGGCCCCGCAGGAGCTGCTCGCCGAACTCGGCCCGCACGTCGAGGTGATCGACGCCGCCAAGATTCCGTACGGCCGGGCGATGGCCCAGGACGCGATCAACGCCGTCCTGATCGACCGGGCCCAGGAAGGCAAGTTCGTGGTCCGGCTCAAAGGCGGTGACCCGTTCGTCTTCGCGCGCGGCTATGAAGAGGTGCTGGCATGCGCCGACGCGGGCATTCCGGTCACCGTCGTACCCGGTGTGACCAGCGCCATAGCGGTTCCGGCCCTGGCCGGCGTTCCCGTCACCCACCGGGCCGTGACGCACGAATTCGTGGTGGTCAGCGGCCACGTCGCCCCCGGGCACCCGGAATCGTTAGTGAATTGGGACGCACTGGCCGCGATGCGCGGCACGATCGTGCTGCTGATGGCCGTCGAGCGCATCGAGCTTTTCGCGAAGGTTCTACTGCAAGGCGGCCGACCTGCGGAAACACCGGTGCTGGTGGTCCAGCACGGGACGACGGCGGCGCAGCAGACGCTGCAGACCACGCTTGCCGATGCGGCGGAGGACATCCGTTCCGAGGGCATCCGACCCCCCGCGATCATCGTGATCGGGGACGTCGCGGCCTTCGCAGGGTTAAAGAAATCTTAAGATTACTGTAAGGTAGCTTTCCATGACGGCTCTCAACGACGCTGAGCGCACCGCCATGGCACACAGCCGCCGCGAACCGCTCACGATTCACGTGGGGCAGACCGAGGACGAACGAAAGAGCTGGTATCCAGCTTGGCTTCCGTCCCCCCGCTTTCTTTCCGCGGTCATCGCCATCGGTGGCATGCAGCTGCTGGCCACGATGGACAGCACCGTCGCCATCGTTGCCCTTCCTAAGATTCAGGACGAGCTCGGGCTTTCCGATGCCGGCCGCAGCTGGGTGATCACTGCTTATGTGCTGACGTTCGGTGGTCTGATGCTGCTCGGTGGCCGCCTCGGCGACACCATCGGCCGCAAGCGCACCTTCATCGTCGGTGTCGCGCTCTTCACCATCGCTTCCATCCTGTGCGGTGTCGCGTGGGACGAGACGACCCTGGTCATCGCCCGGCTGCTGCAGGGTGTCGGTTCGGCCATCGCCTCGCCGACCGGCCTGGCGCTCGTCGCCACCACCTTCCCGAAGGGCCCCGCCCGCAACGCCGCCACCGCGATCTTCGCGGCCATGACCGGCGTCGGCTCGGTGATGGGCCTCGTCGTCGGCGGCGCGCTGACGGTGTTCTCGTGGCGCTACGCGTTCCTGGTGAACGTGCCGATCGGCCTGGTCATGATCTACCTGGCCCGCACCACCCTGACCGAGACGTCCCGCGAGCGCATGAAGCTCGACGCGGCAGGCGCCATCCTGGCGACCCTGGCCTGCACCGCGGCGGTGTTCGGCTTCTCGATGGGCCCGGAGAAGGGCTGGCTGTCCCCGCTGACGCTGGGCTCCGGCGCCGCGGCGGCCGTGCTGTTCCTGGCGTTCCTGTTCGTCGAGCGCAGCGCCGAGCACCCCGTTGTGCCGTTCAGCCTGTTCCGGGACCGCAACCGCGTGGCCACCTTCGCCGCGGTCTTCCTCGCCGGTGGCGTGATGTTCACGCTGACCGTCCTGATCGGCCTGTACGTGCAGGACATCATGGGCTACAGCGCGCTGAAGGCCGGCATCGGTTTCATCCCGTTCGTCATCGCGCTCGGCATCGGTCTGGGCCTGTCGTCGCAGCTGGTGGCGATGTTCTCGCCGCGCGTGCTGGTGATCGCCGGCGGCATCCTGGTGCTCGCCGCGATGATCTACGGGTCCACCCTCAACGGCGGTATCCCGTACTTCCCGAACCTCGTCATCCCGATCACCGTCGGTGGTTTCGGTATCGGCATGATCGTGGTGCCGCTGACCGTCTCGGCCATCGCCGGCGTCGCGCTGAGCGACATCGGTCCGCTGTCTGCCATCGCGCTGATGCTGCAGAACCTGGGTGGGCCGGTCGTGCTGGCCGTCATCCAGGCCGTCATCACGTCGCGCACGCTGTACCTCGGCGGGACCACCGGTCCGGTCGCCAAGATGAACGCCGCGCAGCACACGGCCCTCGACCACGGTTACACCTACGGCCTGCTCTGGGTCGCCGCGGTGGCGGTGATCGTCGGCGTGGTGTCGCTGTTCATCACCTACACCGCCGACGAGGTTGCGGCGGCGCAGGACACCAAGGAAGCGCTGGACGCCGGCGAGCTGTAGCTCGATCTCGACGTAGCTTCCTGGAGGATCGGCGTGCCTTCGTTCGTCACCCATGCGTCGCTGACGCATGGGTGGCTTCCGTTTCTGATCCAGCTACTGACTTTCGCGGCACTGTGCTGTGCGGTCGGGCGACGGTCGCGGCAGTGGAGCATCAGCCGGCTGCCGTGGGCACTCGCGGTCGGCGTCGCGTGCGCGGCCGGCCTGTACTGGTACATCACCTCGCTCGGTATCGCCGGCGACCCGGCCCCGGTACTGCTGTGGATCTGGACGGCGCTCGGCGGGTTCGCCGCCACGGTCCTGATCCTCGGCTGGCGCGGATCCCCCTGGCGGCGCCGCGGGGTGGCCCTGCTCGCGGTGCCCCTGTGCGCACTCTGCGCGCTGCTGATGATGAATGTCTGGGTCGGGTATTTCCCGACCGCGTACGTGGCGTGGCACAAGTTCACCGTCGGCAAGGTGCCCGACGAGGTGGACCGCTGGACGGTCACGGCCATGCAGCTCAAAGGCATCCGGCCGCCGCGCGGTGTCGTGGTGCCCATCGTGACCACCTCGCAGGAATCGAACTTCACGCACCGCGCCGAACTCGTCTACCTGCCACCGGCATGGTTCGCGAGCAATCCGCCGCCGCAGCTGCCGACGGTCATGATGATCGGCTCGCAGCTGAACACCCCGGCGGACTGGATCTGGGCCGGCAACGCCAAGGCCACGATCGACAACTACGCGGCGGCCCACGGCGGTGAGGCGCCGGTGTTCGTCTTCGCCGACGCCACCGGCTCGTTCAACAACGACACCGAATGCGTCAACGGCAGCCACGGCAATTCGTCGGTCCACCTGACCAAAGAGGTCGTTCCGTATCTCATCTCGAACTTCGGCGTCAGTCCCAAGCCCGAGAAGTGGGGCATCGTCGGCTGGTCCATGGGCGGCACCTGCGCGGTGCAGCTCACGACGCGCCACCCCAACCTGTTCAGCGCGTTCGTCGACATCGCCGGGGACCTGAGCCCGAACATCGGTAGCAAGGACCAGACCATCGCCAAGCTCTACGGGGGTGACGCGGCCAAATGGGCCGAGTTCGATCCGAGCACCGTGATGCGGCAGTACGGCCGGTACCACGGCATCTCCGGGCTGTTCGAGATTCCCGGCACCGTCGCGGCCTGCCACGCACCTGGCCCCGGTGTGCCGCGCGATGCGCGCGCGAATCCGGAGGGCCAGGACATCGCGGCCGGCACCTTGTGCGAAATCGCCCAGCAGCACGGCATCGACGCCGACATCCGGGCCCTGCTCGGCCTTCATGACTGGGGCTTCGCCAACGAGGCCTTCGCGGATTCGCTGCCGTGGGTGGCAGGCAAGCTGCGCACGCCGGGAGCCGCGGCACCGCCCGGGCCGCACGCCGTCCCGACGCTGTAAGGGCCGTCCGCTTCGTCGCCCGGTGGCCGGCGCTCCAGGTTGCGCTGCTATTGATGGTGCATGACTGCAATGCGAGCCCGAGCTGTGATCGTGGCGGCTGTGCTCGCCGCGGCGGTGATCACCGGATGCCAGCGCCCGCCGGCTCCCGGGCCACAGGCCGGTGCGCGGACCGGCGCCCCGATCCTCAACACCGTCACCGCGCAGGCCGTGGTGCGGGACATGGGTGCCGCCGGCCTGCCGGTGGCCAACCCGCGGGATGTGGCCAAGCAGAAATGCCCCGACATCAAGTGCATCGAGGCCATCGAGACCGACACCGTGACGGTGCTGGTGTTCTCCACGACCGGCGCGGCCGAAGGGTATGCGGGAGCGACGCCGGGCACGTTCCAGGCGATGAACATCGTCCTGCAGTTCGGCCCGACGGTCAGCGCGGCGGACAAGACCGCATACGAGCAGGTGGTGAACAAAGCACTGCTCTGAGGACGTCGGACGCGCCGCGGTGCTATGCATGAGGCATGACCGCCAGGGGGTTCGACATGGTCGCGGGGGCCGAATCATGATGCTGCGGCAGGAGATTTCGGATGCGGTAAATCCGCTGGGGTGGCGCCTGGTGCTCGGTGCCGTCTACACGGAGGTGCCGGTGGTTGGCTTGGGCGCGGCGGCGGCGCTCGCGGCCGCGGTGGTCGAGGAGACCGGCCCAGAGGCGCAGGGCCACTTGACCGTCGACATTCGCGCCGACCGGATCGTCATGCGGCTGCGCTCGGCCGACGGGGTCACCGCGCACGACATCGCGCTGGCACGCCGCATCTCTGAATCACTTGCCGAGCGCGGCGCGGCGACCACGCCGGGCGACGTCGCGGTACAGGCGATCGAGATCGCGATCGACGCCATGGACATCGCCGCCGTGCGCCCGTTCTGGAAGGCCGTCACCGGCTATGTCGACGAAGCGGGGCCGTCGGATCTGAGCGGGGGACTCGTCGATCCCACGGGCCGTGGCCCCGCCCTGTGGTTCCAGCAGATGGATGTGCCACGGCCGCAACGCAATCGCATCCACCTCGACGTCGACGTCCCGCACGACCGGGCGTCCGCGCGCATCGACGCGGCACTGGCGGCCGGCGGGGTGCTGCTCAGTGACCGAGCGGCACCGGCGTTCTGGGTGCTCGCCGACGCCGAAGGCAATGAGGTGTGTGTCTGCACCTGGCAGGGCCGCGATTAAGCTGGCCACCCGTGATCACCCGCATGTCCGAGCTGTTCCTGCGCACGCTGCGCGACGACCCCGCCGACGCCGAAGTGCCGAGCCACAAGCTGCTGATCCGGGCCGGCTACGTCCGCCCGATCGCGCCCGGCCTGTACAGCTGGCTGCCACTGGGCCTGAAGGTGCTGCGCAAGATCGAGGACGTCATCCGCAGCGAGATGAACGCCATCGGCGCACAGGAGATCCTCTTCCCGGCGCTGCTGCCGCGGGCCCCCTACGAGGCCACCGACCGCTGGACCGAGTACGGCGACAACCTGTTCCGCCTGCAGGACCGCCGCAAGAACGACTACCTGCTGGGGCCCACCCACGAGGAGATGTTCACCCTGACGGTCAAGGGTGAGTACTCGTCGTACAAGGACTTCCCGCTGCGGCTGTACCAAATCCAGACCAAGTACCGCGACGAGGCGCGCCCGCGTGCCGGCATCCTGCGCGGCCGCGAGTTCATCATGAAGGACTCGTACTCGTTCGACATCGACGACAGCGGACTCAAGGACGCCTACCACGCCCACCGCGAGGCCTATCAGCGCATCTTCGACCGGCTGGCGGTCAAGTACGTCATCGTGTCCGCGGTGTCGGGCGCCATGGGCGGCAGTGCCTCCGAGGAGTTCCTGGCCGAGAGCGAGGTCGGTGAGGACACCTTCGTGCGCTGCCTGCAGTCCGGCTACGCGGCCAATGTCGAAGCCGTCGTCACCGCGGTGCCTGATTCGCTGCCGATCGAGGGCCAGCCCGAGGCCGTCGTCTACGACACGCCGGACGCCCCGACCATCGCCACCCTCGTGGAGTGGGCCAACACCGTCGACCTCGGCCGCGAGATCACCGCCGCCGACACATTGAAGAACGTGCTGCTGAAGGTGCGCCAGCCGGGCGGGGAGTGGGAACTGCTGGGCATCGGCGTGCCCGGCGACCGTGAGATCGACGAGAAGCGCCTGGCCGCGGCGCTCGAGCCCGCCGAGTACGCGCTGCTCGACGACGCCGACTTCGCCGCCAACCCGTTCCTCGTGAAGGGCTACGTGGGCCCGAAAGCCTTGCTGGAGAACGGCATTCGATTCCTGGTGGACCCGCGCATCGTCGACGGTTCGTCGTGGATCACCGGCGCCGACGCGCCCAACAAGCACATCGTCGGCATGGTGGCCGGCCGCGACTTCGTGGCCGACGGCACCATCGAGGCCGCCGACGTCCGCGACGGTGACCCCTCGCCCGACGGCGCCGGGCCGCTGGTGTCGGCGCGTGGCATCGAGATCGGGCACGTCTTCCAGCTGGGCCGCAAGTACACCGATGCGTTCAGCGCCGATGTCCTCGGCGAGAACGGCAAGCCGGTGCGGCTGACCATGGGCTCCTACGGTATCGGTGTCTCGCGCATGGTCGCGGTGATCGCCGAGCAGCACCACGACGAGCTCGGCCTGCGCTGGCCGTCGTCGGTGTCGCCGTTCGACCTGCACCTGGTCATCGCCAACAAGGACGCCGAAGCCCGCACCGGTGCGACCGAGCTGGCCGGCGAACTCGACCGCCTCGGCCTCGACGTGCTGCTCGACGACCGCACCTCGTCGCCGGGCGTGAAGTTCAAGGACGCCGAGCTGCTGGGTGTGCCGTGGATCGTCGTGGTCGGCCGCGGCTGGGCCGACGGCACCGTCGAGCTGCGCAACCGCTTCACCGGTGAGAAGACCGAGGTGCCGGTCGACGGCGCCGCGGCGGCGATCACGGCCGCGCTGGCGGGGTAGGCCTCGTTGTGCCGCGGATTGCGGTCACCAGGTGACTGCGATCCGCGGCGTTGACGGCTAGGACTGCTCGGCGCCGCCGGGGAACGCCACGACGGCCGGCGTCATGCCGAGGGCTGCGCGCCACCGGGCGGCCAGCACCGCGCAGTCGGTGAGGGCCTTGACGGCCAGCGTCCGGTCGTCGGTGGTGGTGGCCTGCTCGGCCACGGCGCGCCACGCGACGGCGGTTTCCTCTTCCATCTGCAGCGCCAGCTTGCTCGCGTCTGCCGGGTTGTTCGCGTCGATGGGGAGTTGGTAGCCCGCGGCCGGCAGCGGAGCCGGCACCGACCGTCCGGCCAGCGCGGTGATGCCGGCTTCGCGGTTGGCGCGGTGCTTGGCCATGGCCTCGGCCACCAGATCGTTGACGTCGGGTGTGGTGTGCGCCGACACCAGGCCGTAGCCGTAGATGGTGCCGTGTTCGGTGGCGATCGCGTCGTACAGCGCGGCGTCGGCGGCGCTGCCCGGGCGGGTCGGGGTGGGTTGCGGGCTGGTCATGGCGCGGCCTGTCCGGCGAGGGTGACGGTGTGCGCCGCGGTGCAGGCGGCGGCGATCGAGGCCAGCAGCCCGGCCCGGTAGCCCGATTGGCCGGCGGCGGCGCGGCCCGCGCTGTCGGCGGCCTGTTCCAGCGCTGCCACGACTTCCTGAGGTGTCGGGGGTGCCGGCGGCGGGGTGGCGCCAGGCGTCGGCGACGCGGCGGCGGAGGTCTCGGTGGTGGACGACGGCGCGGTTGACGGCGGGTTGCCCATCCGGGTCAGTTCGTCGGACAGCGCGCGGGCGTGCGCGTCCCGGAGTGCCGCGACGGCCGTCAGCGCCGGCGCCAGTTGCGGCGGTACGCCGGTGGCGGCGGACGCGGCCAGTCGGCTGTCGCGACGGGCCCGGTCGAGTTCGGCGGTCAGGATGTCCAGGGCGGGATCGCGCTGCGGTGCCGACCCGCAGGCCGACGCCGCGCCGCCGAGCAGCGCCAGAGCCGCCGTGCCCAACAGGACACGCCGTCGGCTGACGGTGGTTTCGGTGTGCGGCACAGCCACATCCTGCCATTGCGGACACCGGCCGCCGGGCACCGCGGCGCCGGATGTTCTCCGGTGCCGCGGTCGCGATTGCCATTCGGCCATGCGCTGCTGGCGTATCGTTGGTACCGGGTTCACCCTTCTGGGGGCCCTGTCCGCACAACTCAAGATGAGGAGCTCGCCGTGGCCCGGGACACGCCGGAACGACCGCTGCCACCCAGTCGGTTACCGACCACAGGCCAAGTGCTTGAGCTGCTCAGCAGTGCTTTTGCGGACGCCGGATATGACATCGAAGATGTGCGGGTGGACGCTGCCGCGCGGCCCCCGCGCATCGTCGTGGTGGCCGACGGCGACTCGGGTCTGGACCTCGACGCCGTCGCCGACCTTTCCCGCCTCGCATCCGAGCTGCTGGACCAGGTGACCGCCGATTCCGAGCCGTATGTGCTGGAGGTCACCTCGCCCGGCGTGGAGCGCCCGCTGACCGCGGAGCGGCACTACCGCCGCGCCCGTGGTCGAAAGGTCGAGCTGACCCTGGCCGACGGCACGTCGCTGACGGGCCGGCTGGGCGAGCACGACGGCAGCGCGATCCAACTGGTCGTCGCCAACCGCGGGGTGCTGTCGGTGCAGACCGTCGCGCTCGCGGACATTACGAAAGCTGTTGTACAGGTTGAATTTTCACCACCCAATCGCCGGGAACTGGAGCTGGCGGGTATGACCGGAGAGGGGGCCGACGGATGAATATCGACATGGCGGCACTGCATGCCATCGAGGCGGACAAGGGAATCAGCGTCGACGTCGTCGTCGACACGATCAAGACGGCGCTGCTGACCGCGTACCGGCACACCGAAGGGCACGAGCCCGACGCGTACATCGACATCGACCGCAAGTCGGGCATCGTGCGGGTGATCGCGCGCCAGACCGACACCGACGGGACCGTCATCCACGAGTGGGACGACACCCCCGAGGGATTCGGCCGGATCGCGGCGACCACCGCGCGTCAGGTGATCCTGCAGCGGTTGCGCGATGCGGAGAACGAGAAGAACTACGGCGAGTTCTCGGCGCGTGAGGGCGACATCGTCGCCGGCGTCATCCAGCGCGACGCGCGGGCCAACGCCCGCGGCCTCGTGGTGGTGCGGGTCGGCACGGAGGCCAAGGGCTCCGAAGGCGTGATCCCGGCCGCCGAGCAGGTGCCGGGGGAGAGCTACGTGCACGGCGACCGCGTGCGCTGCTACGTCGTCGGGGTCACCCGCGGCGCCCGCGAACCCGTCATCACGCTGTCGCGGACCCACCCGAACCTGGTGCGCAAGCTCTTCTCGCTGGAGGTCCCCGAGATCGCCGACGAGTCGGTCGAGATCGTCGCGGTGGCGCGTGAGGCCGGCCACCGGTCCAAGATCGCGGTCGCGTCGCGCGTGCCGGGACTGAACGCCAAGGGCGCCTGCATCGGCCCGATGGGTCAGCGTGTGCGCAACGTGATGAGCGAGCTCTCGGGCGAGAAGATCGACATCATCGACTACGACGAGGACCCGGCGAAGTTCGTCGCCAACGCCCTGTCGCCGGCCAAGGTCGTGTCGGTGACCGTGATCGACGAGGCGCAGCGCGCAGCGCGGGTCGTGGTGCCCGATTTCCAGCTGTCGCTGGCGATCGGCAAGGAGGGCCAGAACGCCCGCCTGGCGGCGCGTCTCACCGGGTGGCGCATCGACATCCGTAGCGACGCCGACGGTCAGGGGGCAGACGCCGGCGGCCGGTCGACCGGCCACGGTGCCGGCCGCGACCGCTGAGGCCAAAACCCGCAGTTACCGGCGGCGTGTCGGGGCCGCGACCGCGATTGAAGTCCAAGGGCCCCGAGACGGTAGACTGCACTGTGATCCAGCGCGAGACTCCGACAGCTCCGGTGCGTACCTGCATCGGCTGCCGGAAACGAGAGCTGGCCGTCGATTTGCTTCGAGTGGCAGCTGTACGCGACGGGAACGGTAAATGCGCCGTCTCGGTCGATACAGCGGGTAACCTGCCGGGTCGGGGTGCGTGGTTGCACCCGGTTCAGCAGTGCCTCAACGCGGCAGTTCGGCGGCGAGCATTCGCCCGAGCGTTGCGCATCACCGGTTCGCCGGACACCTCTGCGGTCGAAGAGTTCTTCAGTGCCTTACCCGCCTGACGGACCCGGAACACCACAGCTAGAGAACAGGTAGCGAAGAACATGAGCACACCGTGAAGTCCCGATGACCATGCGTCATAGCTAAACCGAGGCGCGGCCTACCCACCGCTGACGCCTCACGACGAGGAGAGAAGTGGCAGCAGGTAAGGCACGCGTACACGAGTTGGCCAAAGAACTCGGTGTCACCAGCAAGGAAGTGCTCGCCCGACTGAGCGAACAGGGCGAATTCGTAAAATCTGCGTCCTCCACTGTGGAGGCGCCCGTCGCACGCCGGTTGCGTGAAGCGTTCGGCGGCGGCAAGCCCGCCAAGTCCGAAGCTTCTGCGGCACCGGCCGCCCCCGCGGCCAGGCCGTCGGGTGCCCCGAAGCCCGGCGCACCCAAGCCGGCTCCCGCCGCGCCTGCACCGGCAGCGTCGGCCGCAGCAGCTCCGGCTCCCGCAGCACCGGCAGCTCCCGCCGCCGGTGGCCCCAAGCCCGGTGCACCGCGGCCCGCAGCGCCGCAGCCCCAGGCCCCGGCGCCCGCAGCGCCCGCCGCTCCGGCAGCGTCCGCGGCCCCGGCCGCTCCGGCTCAGCCGCGTCCGGCCACCCCGGGTGCGACCCCGGGTCCGCGTCCCGGCGCACCCAAGCCGGCTCCGCGGGCTCCGCGCGTCGGCAACAACCCCTTCTCTTCCCAGCAGCCGGTCGAGCGCCCGGCCCCGCGTCCGGCTCCCGGTCCCGGTGGCCCGCGTCCGGGTCCCGGCGCCGGCGGTCCCCGTCCTGGCGGCGGCCCGCGTCCGGGTGTCACGCCGGGCAACATGCCCCCGCGTCCGCCGGGTGCCCGTCCGGGTGCCGTCGGTCGTCCGGGTGGTCCGCGTCCCGGCCCGGGTGGCGGTCCGCGTCCCGGTGGTGGCCCTCGTCCCGGCGGTGCCGGTGGCGGCGGTAACTACCGCGGCGGTGGCGCCGGTGGCGGCGCAGGTGCCGGTGCCGGTGGTGGCTTCCGTGGTCGTCCCGGTGGCGGCGGCGCTCCTGGTGGCGGTGGTCCCGGTGGCGGCGGCGGGCGTCCCGGTCAGCGTGGCGGTGCCGCCGGTGCCTTCGGGCGTCCCGGTGGCGCGCCCCGTCGTGGCCGTAAGTCGAAGCGCGCAAAACGCGCCGAATACGAGAACATGCAGGCCCCGATCGTCGGTGGCGTGCGATTGCCGCACGGCAACGGCGAGGTCATCCGCCTCGCTCGCGGTGCGTCCCTGAGCGACTTCGCCGAGAAGATCAACGCCAACCCGGCTTCGCTGGTGCAGGCGCTGTTCAACCTGGGCGAGATGGTGACCGCCACGCAGTCGGTGGGTGACGACACCCTCGAGCTGCTCGGTAGCGAGATGAACTACGTCGTGCAGGTCGTTTCCCCGGAGGACGAGGACCGCGAGCTGCTCGAGTCGTTCGACCTCACCTACGGCGAGGACGCCGGCGACGAGGACGATCTGGCCAGCCGGCCGCCGGTGGTCACCGTCATGGGCCACGTCGACCACGGTAAGACGCGACTGCTCGACACCATCCGTAAGGCGAACGTCCGCGAGGGCGAAGCCGGTGGCATCACTCAGCACATCGGCGCCTACCAGGTGCTGACCGAGCTGGACGGCAACGAGCGTCTGGTGACGTTCATCGACACCCCGGGTCACGAGGCGTTCACCGCCATGCGTGCCCGTGGCGCCAAGGCCACCGACATCGCGATCCTCGTGGTCGCCGCCGACGACGGCGTCATGCCGCAGACGGTGGAGGCCATCAACCACGCGCAGGCCGCTGATGTGCCGATCGTGGTGGCGGTCAACAAGATCGACAAGGAAGGCGCGGATCCGCAGAAGATCCGGGCGCAGCTGACCGAGTACAACCTGGTGGCCGAGGACTACGGCGGCGACACCATGTTCGTGGACATCTCGGCCAAGCAGGGCACCAACATCGACGGCCTGCTCGAAGCAGTGCTGCTGACCGCGGACGCCTCGCTGGACCTGCGGGCCAACCCCGACATGGAGGCCCAGGGTGTGGCCATCGAGGCGCACCTGGACCGCGGTCGCGGCCCGGTCGCCACGGTGCTGGTGCAGCGCGGCACGCTGCGCGTCGGTGACTCGGTGGTCGCCGGCGACGCCTACGGCCGCGTCCGCCGCATGGTCGACGAGCACGGCGAGGACGTCGAAGAGGCGTTCCCGTCGCGTCCGGTCCAGGTCATCGGTTTCACCTCGGTGCCCGGCGCCGGCGACAACTTCCTGGTCGTCGACGAAGACCGCATCGCCCGGCAGATCGCCGACCGGCGCAGCGCGCGCAAGCGCAACGCGCTGGCCGCCCGTTCGCGCAAGCGCATCAGCCTGGAAGACCTGGATTCGGCGCTGAAGGAAACCAGCCAGCTGAACCTGATCCTGAAGGGCGACAACTCGGGCACCGTCGAGGCGCTCGAAGAGGCCTTGATGGGCATCCAGATCGACGACGAGGTGGAACTGCGCGTCATCGACCGCGGTGTCGGTGGCGTCACCGAGACCAACGTCAACCTGGCGTCGGCTTCGGACGCGATCATCATCGGCTTCAACGTCCGTGCCGAGGGCAAGGCGACGGAGCTGGCGAACCGCGAGGGTGTGGAGATCCGGTACTACTCGGTGATCTACCAGGCCATCGACGAGATCGAGAGCGCGCTGAAGGGCATGCTCAAGCCGGTCTACGAGGAGAAGGAGCTCGGCCGCGCCGAGATCCGCGCCATCTTCCGGTCGTCGAAGGTCGGCAACATCGCTGGTTGCCTCGTGCAGTCGGGCATCATGCGGCGTAACGCCAAGGCCCGCCTGCTGCGCGACAACATCGTCATCGCCGAGAACCTCACGGTGTCTTCGCTCAAGCGCGAGAAGGACGACGCCACCGAGGTGCGCGAAGGTTACGAATGCGGTCTGACGCTGACCTACAACGACATCAAGGAAGGCGACGTCATCGAGACGTACGAGCTCGTCGAGAAGGCTCGGACGTAGGTGGCGGATCCAGCACGGGCCAAGCGATTGGCCAAGCGCATTTCGACGATCGTCGCTTCGGCGATCGAGTACGAGATCAAGGATCCGCGGCTGGACGGCGTGACGATCACCGATGCCAAGATGACCGGTGATCTGCACGACGCGACGCTGTACTACACGGTCATCGGGACCAGCCTCGACGAGGAGCCGGACTACGCCGGTGTCGCGGCTGCCCTGGAGAAGGCGAAGGGCGCGTTGCGCTCGAAAGTCGGTGCGGGAATCGGGGTTCGGTTCACGCCCACGCTGACTTTCGAGCGCGACACCGTGCCGGATGCGGCTCTGAAGATGGAAGAGCTGCTGGCCCGGGCCCGCGCCGCCGACGAGGACGTGGCCCGAATCCGCGAAGGTGCCAAGCACGCCGGTGACGCCGATCCGTACCGTGTGGTGGGGGACAGCGATTCCGAGGATGCAGGTGACGGCGATCGAACCGACGACTGAGATTCGGCCGCAGGGCGCGCGGGTTGACGCGCGCGGTGCGGCCGATCTGCTCGGTGCGGTCGAGAGCGTGAGCGTGGTTGCCCACGTCTACCCCGACGCCGACACCATCGGGGCGGGCCTCGCGCTCGCATTGGTGCTCAGCGAAGCCGGTAAGGACGTGCAGGTCGGTTTTGCCGCTCCTGCGACCGTGCCGGACTCGCTGCAGACCCTGCCGGGCGGGCACCTGCTGGTGCCGCCGGATCAGATGCGTCCCGACGCCGACCTGGTGGTCACCGTCGACATTCCGAGCGTCAACCGCCTGGGTTCGTTGGCGAAGCTGGCCGATCCCGGGCGGCAGGTGCTGGTGATCGATCACCACGCCTCGAACCGGCTGTTCGGCACCGCGAATTACGTTGACCCGTCGGCGGATTCGACCACCATGCTGGTGGCCGAGCTGCTGGACGCCTGGGGCAAACCGATCGAGCTTCCGGTGGCGCACTGCCTGTACGCCGGGTTGACCACCGACACCGGCTCGTTCCGGTGGGCCAGCGCCCGGGCCTACCGGCTCGCGGCGCGGCTGCTCGACATCGGCGTCGACAACGCAGCGGTCAGCCGCGCGCTGCTCGACACCCACCCGTACTCGTGGCTGCCCATGCTGTCCCGGGTGCTGTCGACGGCGTGCCTGGTGCCCGAGGCTGCCGGCGGCAAAGGCCTGGTGTATGCCGTTGTGGCGCACCAGGAATACGCGGCTGCGCGATCGGAAGAGGTTGAGAGCATCGTGGACATCGTGCGGACCACGTCCGAGGCCGAGGTGGCCGCGGTGCTCAAAGAGATCGAACCGGGGCAGTGGTCGGTGTCCCTGCGCGCCAAGACCGAGGTCGATGTGTCGGTGCTGGCCAGTACGTTCGGCGGCGGCGGCCACCGGTTCGCGGCGGGCTACTCACCGACCGGCACCGCCGACGACGTCGTCGCGGCCCTCGTCGCCGCCCTCTCTTAGACGCCGTTGCCCGTGCCAGCCCCCTCCCCGCGAGCGGCCGTGTTTGTACGCCGACACGCCGTGTTTGGCGTGCAGTTCAGGGCCGCTCGTCGGCCACGAGGGTGCGCATCATGACCACTGAGGTCACCGGCCGGCGCATCGTGGCGCTGGCTTTTCCGGCGCTCGGGGTGCTGGCCGCCGAGCCCATCTACCTGTTGCTGGACACCGCGGTCGTCGGCCGGTTGGGGGCGCTGCCCTTGGCCGGTCTGGCCGTCGGTGGACTGATCCTGAGTCTGGTCGGGTCGCAGCTGACGTTCCTGTCGTACGGCACGACGTCACGCTCGGCCCGGAGCTTCGGCGCCGGTGACCGGGCCGGCGCGGTCGGGGAGGGCGTGCAGGCGACGTGGCTGGCACTGGGTGTCGGGCTGCTGATCGTCGCCGTCGTGCAGGCGCTGGCGCCATTTCTGCTCACGGCCATCGCCGGGTCTCGGGGCGGCATCGCCGAGACCGCGCTGCCGTGGCTGCGCGTCGCGGTCCTGGCAGTGCCGGCGATCCTGATGTCGATGGCCGGCAACGGGTGGCTGCGCGGCGTGCAGGACACGGTGCGGCCGCTGCGGTATGTGCTTGTCGGCGTGGGTGTTTCGGCTGTGCTGTGCCCGCTGCTGGTCTTCGGGTGGCTCGGATTGCCACGGCTGGGCCTGACGGGCTCGGCGGTGGCGAACCTCGTGGGGCAGTGGCTCGCCGCGGCGCTGTTCGGGTATGCGCTGCTGTCCGAACGGGTTTCGCTGCGGCCGCGGCCCGACGTGCTGCGCGCCCAACTGACCATGGGACGCGACCTGGTGCTGCGGTCCCTGGCGTTCCAGGTGTGTTTCCTGTCTGCCGGCGCAGTCGCGGCCAGGTTCGGCGCGGCCGCCGTCGCGGCCCATCAGGTGGTGCTGCAGCTGTGGAATTTCCTTGCGCTGGTGCTGGATTCGCTGGCCATCGCGGCGCAATCGCTGGTGGGTGCGGCCCTCGGCGCGGGGGAGCCGGCGCATGCCAAGATCGTGGCGCGGCGTGTGACGATCTACTCGGCTGCCGCGGCAACGGTGTTGGCGGCGGTGTTCGCGCTCGGCTCCGGCGTGTTGCCTGCGTTGTTCACCTCGGACGCGGGGGTGCGCGGTCAGATCGGCATCCCGTGGTGGTTCATGGTGGCCCAATTGCCCATCGCGGGAATCGTTTTCGCCCTCGACGGGGTGCTGCTGGGCGCCGGTGACGCGAAGTTCATGCGCAACGCCACCCTGGTCAGCGGGCTCGTCGGCTTCCTGCCGCTGATCTGGTTGTCGCTGGCCTTCGGCTGGGGTCTGGCCGGTATCTGGTCCGGGCTCAGTACGTTCCTGGTGCTGCGGCTCGTCTTCGTCGGCTGGCGTGCGTTGTCCGGCCGCTGGGCTTAATTGGCTCCTCTCGCGAGCGGCCGTGTCTGTACCCGACACACCGTGGTTTCCGTGCAAAAACGTCCCGCTCAGCGCTGGTGAGCGGGACGGTCTTGCACAGCTGGAGCGGCGTGTCGGCGTACAGACACGGCCGCTCGCGGGAAGGAAAGGACAGCTCGCGGGAAGGAGAGGACAGCTCGCGGGAAGGAAAGGACAGCTCGCGGGAAGGAGAGGACAGCTCGCGGGAAGGAGAGGACAGCTCGCGGGAAGGAAAGGACAGCTATCAGACCTGGGTGCGGCCGCGCTGCATGACGGCGTCGCGGTTGGCGGCGATGTCGTTGCCGCTGGACGCGTCCATCCATTTCCGGGCCGACGCGGCTTCGATCCACAGCCCGGCGTCGGTCTGCGAGCCGTCGATCTTGTGGTACGAGTCCAGCAGCGCGCGAACGGCGTTCTGGTTGTTCCCGACGATCGAGGCGGCGACGCGGCGTGCGGTCGGGAGCAGCTCGTCGTGCGGGACCACCTCGGTGACCAGCCCGGCGCGCAGTGCCTCCGCCGCGGACAGGTAGTCGCCGGTCAGGCTCATCCGGCGGGCCAGCCCGACGCCGGCCTTTTGCGGCAGTCGCACACTCAGACCCCAGGTCGGCAGCAGGCCGACGCGGGCGTGGGTGTCGGCGAACTTGGCGTTCTCCGAGGCGATCAGGATGTCGCAGTACAGCGCCAGTTCCAGGCCGCCGGTGACGGCGGCACCGTTGATGGCGCCGATCACGGGCTTGGTCATGTTGGGCCACTTCGGCGAGATGTCCGGCAGATCCGCGCCTTCGCCGAGTTCCTTGAGATCGAGGCCGGCGCAGAACACCGGGTCGGCGCCCGTCAGGATCACCACGTCGACGTCCGGGTCGGCCTCGGCATGGCGCAGTGCGCCGTAGAAGGCGTCCCGAAGCTCGTAGGACAGCGCGTTCCGCGACTTCGGCCGGTTCAGCGTCAGGGTGCGTACGCGGTCGGTGGTGTCGATCAGTAGAACGTCAGTCACATTGGCTCCTTATTTCGTGGTCACCCACCGACACCGTAACTTGCGGCCGGGACGGGCCTATCGTGGAGGCCATGTGCCGGAACATCACCGAACTGCGTGGCCTGGAACCGGCCGCCACGGCCGAGGAGATCGAGGCCGCCGCGCGTCAGTACATCCGCAAGGTCAGCGGGATCACCCGTCCCACCGCTGCGAACGTCGACGCCTTCGAAGCCGCGGTCGCGGAGGTCACGGCCGTGACCGAGAGGCTGCTGAACCAGCTGCCGGCCCGTCGGCAGCCACCCAAGACGGTGCCGCCGCTGCGCCGGCCCGAGGTGCAGGCGAGGCTGGCCGCCAAGTGAATTCGCCCGCGCTCAAGGAGTGGGGCGCGGCGGTGCAGGCGCTGCTCGACGGCCGACAGACGGTGCTGTTGCGCAAGGGCGGCATCGGGGAGAAGCGATTTGCGGTAGAGGCTCCCGAGTTCGTGTTCTTTCCGACGGTCGAGCACAGCCACGCGGCGCGGGTCCGGCCGGAGTTCGCCGATCTTCTCGAGCGGGCGGCGGGCGACAGCACCGAAACCGAAGTGGTTCTGCGCGGCGGCGCGAAAGTCGTTGCCGCCGTGGCAGTCGAGCGCCCGGAGCGGTTGGACGCCATCGCCGATCTGCACATCTGGACCGCTCAATCGGTGCAGAGCGACCGGCTGGATTTCCGGCCCCGGCACCGGCTGACGGTCCTGGTGGTGCAGGCGAAACCGCTCGTGGCACCAGTCCGGCTGCTGCGCACCCCGGACTACGCCGGCTGCCGCAGCTGGGTGGACCTGCCCGTCACGCCGGAGTGGGGCCCGCCGGTGCACGACGACGCCGCGCTGGCCGCCGTCGCCCAGCGGGTACGTGACTCAGTCGGCTGACAGTGCAACCATCGGCAGTAGCAGCCGGGACACCCCGCCCGTACCGTGATGCACCGTCTGGGTGGACGGCACCATGCGCTCACCGGAGACGACGGGCTCGCCGGTGCCGAGGTTCCGGTCGTAGCGCGGATGGCAACCGCCCGCGACGATCACCCGCAGCCTGGACCCGGCCGGGATCCGGTGCGCGACGGCGTCGAGCTCGAGTCGGACGGTCGCGGGTTCGTCCGAAGGTGTTGTGAGCCTACGGAATCCGTCGCTGACGTTGCGGGACTTGCCCTGTGCGTCGACCACGCTGAGCCGGACGAAGATGTCCCGGTTGGGATTGTCGCACGACTGGGTCAGCTCGATCACCGGGTTGCCGATCAGGTACAGGTCTTCGGCGAGCGGCTCACCGGTGAAGTCGACGACGTCCGGGCGCCGACTCAGCGCCGAGTCCTCCTGGTAGCCCGCAGCCGATGACAGCAGCCGGCCGCCCAGCGTGGGCGTCGGCGCCGCCGGATCGTAGGTGAACCGTGACGGCGATGCGGTCTCGGCGGGCGCGGTCGCACTGAGCCGATGCGCCGGCTGCAGGTAGAGCTCGAGTTCGGTGGCGGCCGGTGGCCAGTCCGGCATGGTCAGCCAGCCTTGCCCGTTGACCTCGACCCGCACCGCCGGCCGCTCGGGTGACGTAGGACTCTCGGCCAGGTGGGTATCGAGCCAGGCCAGCGATTCGCGCAGCACCGTGGTGCCGCCGCGGGCCATCACCTGGCTGTGGGTCCACGACCCGATGGTGACCGCGGTCGGCACACCGCGCGACTTCAGGCGCTGAAACTGCGTCAGGGTCTGCTCCAGGAACAGGTCCTGCCAGCCGCCGATGAGCAGCACCGGCACGTCGACCTTGTCGAGGGTGTCGGCCAGGGCCATGTTCTCCCAGAACGGGTCGGTGCCGTCGGGGTGGCTGAGCCACGATTCGTACCAGGGCGCTCCGGAACGCAGCAGCCGACGTCCGGCGGCCCCGGCGGGAGCCTGCGTGTGGGTGCGGGCGACCAGGCGCGGTGCCCGGAATCGCCGTAACACGACGGAGAGCGGGGCGTCTTCCTGGTGCGCCATCATGTCGCTCCAGCCCAGGAAGTTGTCGAGCGTGAACGCGCCTGTGCCCCAGGTTGATTCAGCGAAGTCGTGGGGGCCGACCATGACGATCGCGGCCTTGAGTTCGGGCGGGGGATCGGTGAGCAGCGCCCACTGGGTGAAGCCCAGGTACGACAACCCGATCGTCGCGAACGATCCGGTGAACCACGGCTGGTCGCGCAACCAGGCGGCGGTGTCGACGGCATCCGCGATCTCGTTCACCATGGGTTCGAAGTCGCCACCGGAGCCGAACGTGCCGCGCACACTCTGCAGCAGCACGTGGTAACCGCGGCGGGCGTACGTCGCGCCGAACACCGGGCCGAACGGGAAGCCGCGGCCGTAGGGGCACCGCACCAGCAGGGTGCCCTTCGCGGTGCCGGTGGGCGCGTAGTGGCTGCCGACCAGTTCGACGCCGTCACGCATCGGGGTGGTGACGCGGCTGACGGTGTAGTCGGTTGTCGGGGGCGGGACGTCGAGGATGCGGCTCAGCAACCGGGAGCCGACACGGGCGATTCGGGAGCTCACCATTCGGATGGTACCGATCCGTACCGGTCGGCGCCGTGCCCGCTGGTCCGGCCGGAAATCAGAACTTGTAGAACGGCACCAGCTGGTTGGCGCGCTGCAGGTTGGTCTGCAGGCAGTCCGGGCGGTCGGGCGACTCGATCGGGGAGTAGAACAGCGACTGGTTGATCAGGCCGTAGCTCGTCTTGAAGGTGATCATGCAAGTCACCCACCAGCGGTCATTCCAGTCGGTGGGCTTCATGATCCAGTACTGCGCGGCCCGGTGGCCGGCGATGTTCAGCTCGACGGCGTCGGCCGGCAGCGTCTGCTCGTAGGTGCGCCAGACGATCGGCTCGACGGCCATCTGGTAGTTACCGGCGTCGTAGTGGCAGCGCAGGCCGTCTTCGTGGTCGGGCGGGGTGAAGCCCAGGCCCATGGCGTTGATGGCGTCGAGCGGAATCTGATCGCACGGGTCGAACGGGCTCGGGTTCGTGGTGGAGATGATCGGCGACTTGATGGTGCTGCTGATCGGGGCCAAGGGGGCCGCGGTGGAGCGCAACTCGACGTTGTCGCCGCCGGTGGGTGTCACAGGGTTGGTCTGTGCGACCACCACGCCCGCCGTCACGAGCGCACACAGCGCCGACACGAGCCGCAGTTTCCCGGCCATCGCTGCCATGACACCCCTTAAATCCGAGCAATACTGCGGGGAGTCTACAAGTCGCCTGCGTCACACCGGACAGGATGGGAGAACCTGTTCTAGTTTCTCCCGCTGCGCGGGACGGTTGGCACTCCAGCGGGCGTTGCTGTCACCCAAGTACCCTGGATTTTTGTGTCGACTCAGCCGACCCTATGGGCAATCAGTGACCTGCACATCGGGCACACCGGAAACAAGCCGGTCACCGAGTCGCTGCACCCGGCCTCACCGGACGACTGGCTGATCGTCGCCGGCGACGTCGCCGAGCGCACCGACGACATCCGGTGGTCCCTGGACCTGCTGCGCAAGCGCTTCGCCAAAGTGATCTGGGTACCGGGCAACCACGAGTTGTGGACCACCAACAAGGACCCGATGCAGATCTTCGGGAAGGCCCGTTACGACTACCTGGTCGACATGTGCGACCAGATGGGCATCGTGACCCCCGAGCATCCGTTCCCGGTGTGGACCGGCCCGGGCGGCGCGGCGACCATCGTGCCGATGTTCCTGCTGTACGACTACAGCTTCCTGCCCGCGGGCACCGCGACGAAGGCCGAGGGCCTGGCGCTGGCCAAGGAGCGCAACGTCGTCGGGACCGATGAGTTCCTGCTGTCGAGCGAGCCGTACGCCACCCGGGACGCGTGGTGCCGCGACCGGCTGAACGTCACCCGCAAGAAGCTCGACGACCTGGACTGGATGGAGTCGACGGTTCTGGTCAATCACTTCCCGCTGGTGCGCGAACCCTGCGACGCCATGTTCTATCCGGAGTTCTCGCTGTGGTGCGGCACCACCGCGACCAAGGACTGGCACACCCGCTACAACGCCATCTGCTCGGTGTACGGCCACCTGCACATTCCGCGCACCACCTACTACGACGGGGTGCGGTTCGAGGAGGTCTCGGTCGGCTATCCGCGAGAGTGGCGGCGCCGCAAGCCTTATCGGTGGATGCGCCAAATCCTGCCGGACCCCCAGTACCCACCCGGCTACCTCAACGACTTCGGTGGCCACTTCGAGATCACCCAGGAAATGCGGGAGCACGCGCAGAAGATGCAGGACCGAATCAATTCGAGGCGGTTGTGATGTTGCTGACCCAGGTGCTGCCCGACGTGGTGGCCACCGCCGAGACGTATTCGGACCCGGGCGATCTCGTGCCGCTACCGGAGGAAGAGCCGCTGATCGCCCGCTCGGTGGCCAAGCGCCGCAACGAGTTCATCACCGTCCGGCACTGTGCCCGGGAAGCGTTGAGCAAGCTCGACGTGGGTCCGGTTCCGATCCTCAAGGGGAACAAGGGCGAACCGTGCTGGCCCGACGGCATCGTGGGCAGTCTGACGCACTGCGAGGGTTTCCGTGGCGCGGTGGTGGCGCGGTCCACGCAGGTGCGGTCCGTCGGCATCGACGCCGAACCGCACGGGGTGTTGCCCAAGGGGGTGCTCGGCGCCGTTGCCCTGCCTGCCGAGCAGGACGCCGTGGCGACGCTGGAAGGCGACCTGCACTGGGACCGAATCCTGTTCTGCGCCAAGGAGGCGACGTACAAGGCCTGGTTCCCGCTGACGCACCGCTGGCTGGGTTTCGAGGACGCGCACATCACGTTCGAGCTGGATTCGTCGGGGAGTTCGGGCACGTTCCTGTCCCGCATCCTCATTGACCCGGCCGCCGAGTCCGGCCCGCCGCTGATTGAATTGCCGGGCCGCTTCACCGTGTCGAACGGCCTTGTCCTGACGGCGATCTCGCTGTGAAGGCGGCGTCGAAGCCGGCTCCGCCGCCGGGGCTGGTGATCGTCGACAAGCCCGCCGGAATGACGAGCCACGACGTCGTCGGCAGGTGCCGGCGATTGTTCGGCACCCGCAAGGTCGGGCACGCCGGCACGCTCGACCCCATGGCGACCGGCGTGCTGGTGGTCGGCATCGAGCGTGCCACCAAGATCCTGGGCCTGCTGACCGCCACCGACAAGACGTATATCGCGACCATCCGGCTCGGGCAGACCACGTCGACCGAGGATGCCGAAGGGGAAGTGCTGCAGACGGTTTCGGCCGCGCACGTGACCGACGGGCAGATCGAAACCGCGGTCGCGGCATTGCGCGGTGAGATAGACCAGGTGCCGTCGGCCGTCAGTGCGATCAAGGTCGAGGGCGAGCGGGCCTACAAGTTGGTGCGCGAAGGCAAGGCGCCTGAGTTGGCGGCCCGCCGGGTACGGATCGAACGCTTCACAGTGGACGCGGTGCGGCGGGTCGAGGATTTCGTCGATGTCGATGTCACGGTGGACTGCTCGTCGGGCACCTACATCCGGGCGCTGGCCCGTGACGTCGGTGCCGCGCTCGGCGTCGGTGGGCACCTGACGGCGTTGCGGCGCACCAAGGTTGGCCGCTACGGGCTGGACGAGGCGCGCACGCTGGAACAGCTGACCGATGCGGCCGAGTTGAGCTACTCGCTGGACGCGGCGTGCCTGCTGGGGTTCCCACGGCGCGACCTGACCGACGGCGAGACCGAGGACACGCGCCATGGCCGGGCTCTCACGCCGGCGGGTATTGACGGGACCTACGCTGCGACCGCGCCCGACGGGCGGGTCATCGCGCTGCTGGAGGACGGGCCCAAGCGCACCAGCAGCGTCGTGGTGCTGCGGCCGGCGACGTTGTAGCGGCCGCCGCGGACGGCGCTCTTACGTTCCAATTGGAATGGTTTTGGGCCGGAATCCGCCTTCCGGCCACGTACGATGCAATCGTGACTGCTGGGGTGGATGGGCCTACCAGGCGGCGCACGCAGGCCGAGCGAAGTGCGGCCATGCGTGCGCGCCTGCTGGATGCCACCGTGGAATGCCTGGTCACCTACGGTTACTCCGGCACGACGACGCAACGCGTCGCGGAAATCGCCGGTGTCACGCGCGGTGCGCAGGTACACCATTTCCGTTCGAAGGAAGACCTGGTGGCGGCTGCTGTGGAGCATCTCGCCGAGCAGCGGGTGCAGGCCGCGATCCGGGATCTCGGGCGGGTAGCAGCGAACCCCGATCCGGTATCCACGTTGCTGGACTACCTGTGGGAATCGCACCAGGGGCCGGTTTTCGTTGCCACGCTCGAGCTTTGGGTGGCCTCCCGGACCGACCCAGGTCTGGCCGAGAATATCGATCGGGTAGAGCCCATCGTCACCGGCGCGTTGATCAGCGCGCTGGCGCAGCTGGTTCCGAATCGAGCTGCTCAGAAAGAACTGCGCGATCTGGCGTTCACGGCCATGGATGCGCTGCGGGGGATTCTCCTGTCGAGCTTTGTGGACCGCGATAGTGAACGGGCCCAGAAGCGCTGGAAGCGTGTGTGTAGCCAGCTGCGCGGCATGTTTGTCGACGCGCTCGACGGCAGTGCCGTCACTGCTGAAACCTCCTCTTAGCTAGTACTTTTCGCCCACCGGGTACCCATCTCCGTCGATTGCTGAACATCAGCACCGGCTGGCCTCTTGTAAAGATACAAACAAGTCGGTATGTTTCTGCCAACACGCAGAAGGAGAGGGTTCATGCCCAACAAGGTGTATGTGGTCGGCGTCGGTATGACGAAGTTCGAGAAGCCCGGCGCTCGGCTCAATCCGGACGGCTCGCCCTGGGACTATCCGGATATGGCCCGCGAGTCCGGTTCAAAAGCGCTGGCAGATGCCGGGATTGACTATCGCGAGGTGCAAGAGGCCTACGTCGGCTACGTGTACGGCGAGTCGACATCGGGGCAGCGGGCGGTCTATGAGCTCGGCATGACAGGCATCCCGGTGGTCAACGTCAACAACAACTGTTCGACCGGATCGACAGCGTTGTACCTCGCGGCACGTGCGGTACGCAGCGGTCTGGCCGACTGCGCGCTTGCGCTCGGATTCGAGAAGATGCAGCCCGGTTCACTCGGTTCGACATATGACGACCGCGAGCAGCCCATGGCGAAGCACTTCCTGGCGCTGGCCGAGATCAGCGAGGTGCTTTTCCCGCCGGCGCCGTGGATGTTCGGCGCGGCCGGACGCGAGCACATGAAGCAATTCGGCTCCACCGCTGAGCATTTCGCGAAGATCGGCTACAAGAACCACAAGCATTCGGTCAACAACCCGTACGCGCAGTTCCAGGACGAGTACAGCCTCGACGACATCCTCGGTGCGCGGATGATCTACGACCCACTCACCAAGCTGCAGTGCTCGCCGACGTCGGACGGCTCCGGCGCCGCGATCCTCGCAAGCGAGGCATTCGTCGAGAAGCACGGCCTGGCCGCCCAAGCCGTCGAGATTGTCGGACAGGCGCTGACCACCGACTTTGAGAACAGCTTCGACGGCACCTGCAAGGCGCTGATCGGCTACCACATGAATGTCGCTGCCGCGCAAAAGGTTTACGAGCAGTCGGGCCTGGGTGCCGAGGACTTCCAGGTCATCGAGTTGCATGACTGCTTCAGTGCCAACGAACTGCTGTTGTACGAAGCGCTAGGTCTGTGCGCCGAAGGCGAAGCGGCGAAGTTGATCGACAACGGCGACACCACCTACGGCGGGCGCTGGGTGGTCAACCCCTCCGGCGGGCTGATCTCCAAGGGGCATCCGCTGGGGGCGACCGGTCTGGCGCAGTGCGCCGAACTCACCTGGCAGCTGCGCGGCACCGCCGACAAGCGGCAGGTGTCCGGCGTCACCGCCGCCCTGCAGCACAACATCGGCCTGGGCGGGGCCGCCGTGGTCACCGCCTACCAGCGCGCCGAGCGCTGAACCGAAACATCAACCACAACAACACAACCGATCAACCAAGGAGTACAACCATGGGACACATCGAAGCCACCAAGAAGCTGTCGGCCACGCCGGAAGCGCTGTGGGCGATCGTTTCTGACCTTTCCACGTGGGACAAGTGGTTCACCGTCCACGAGAAGTGGCTGAGCGACGTGCCGGCGACCGTCACCCCGGGCACCGCGCTGACCGCGAAGATCGTCATGCTCGGCATGCTGAACAAAATCGAATGGAAGATCGAGCGCATGGACGCGCCGACGACGTTCGCGCTGTCCGGCACCGGTATGGCCGGGGTGAAGGCGCTCTTCGAGTTCACCGTGACACCGTCGGGTGACGGGTCGGAATTCAAGGTCGCCGGTGATTTCGAAGGCGCGCTGGTGAAGGGCGCGCTGGCCAAGGCCGTCGAGAAGGACGGCGCCAAGCAGCTGGACAAGACGCTCGAGCAGCTCGACGCACTGGCCGCGGCGGCGGTCTGACGTGGCAGAGCCGGTAACCGAGTTCGACAACTCGGGACTGAATGTATGGGCCGACCCGGAGACCTTCGAGGTGACCCGGGAACGGATTGCCGAGTACGCCGCGGCGACCAACGACCCCATACCGGCGCATCTGAATGGCGATATCGCGCCGCCGGTGTTCGCCATCGTGCCTGCCTTCGACGCGCTGATGGGACCCGTGATCGACGTCGTCCCGATCGAAATTTTCGGTCGAATCGTCCACGGCGAACAGGACTTCCATTTCCACCGACCCATCCGTCCGGGGGACAAGCTCACGTCGCGGGCCCGGGTGATCGGGTACGACACGGTGGATTCGGGCGCTCGGGTGTCGATTCACCTGGAGACCCGTGCACACGACGGTGAACTGGTCAACGAGCAGTACCTGATCGGCTTCTTCCGTGGCGTCAACGCGGGCCAGGCGGTCGGAGAATAGGTTCCCAACCACAAGTTCGACCCAGCGCTGCGCGACGGGGCGCCACTGGCCAAAGTCGTGCAGCACGTCGATGCCGACCAGACGTTCCGTTACGCGCCGGCTTCCGGTGATCCAATGCCGATCCACCTCGAAGAAGAGGTCGCTAAAGATGCCGGGTTGCCCGGCATCATCGCCCATGGTCTGTGCACGATGGCGTTCACTTCATGGGCGTTGCTGACCGAGGTCGGGAATTCGGATGTGAACCGGCTCAAGCGGTTTGCGGTCCGGTTCTCCAAGATGGTGCTGCCCGGTGACGATCTGGAGACGCGGATCTGGCAGACCGAAAGCGGCGGCGGTGAGACGACGTACGCGTTCGAAACCGCGCGCAATGCGGAAGCAGGCGAGGAATTCGCCATCACCGACGGCCTGGCCGTCTTCGCCGACTAGTTGATTTGAAAGGACGCTAGACATGGGAGCTTTGGAAGGACGGATCGCCGTCATCACCGGCGCCGGCCGCGGCATCGGCCGCGAGCACGCGCTGCTGTTCGCGCGCGAGGGCGCGCGCGTCGTCGTCAACGATCTCGGCGGCAGCAACACCGGCGAGGGCGCAGATGCTGGACCGGCGCAGGAGGTCGTCGACGAGATCATCGCGGCCGGAGGAACGGCGGTGGCCAACACCGACAACATCGCGACCTGGACCGGTGCGGCCGGCCTGATCGAGCAGGCGGTCAGCGAGTTCGGCGGTCTGGACGTCGTGGTCAACAACGCGGGGATTCTGCGGGACAGCTTCATCCCGACCATGGACGAATCCCAATGGGACGCTGTGGTTTCGGTGCACCTCAAGGGTCACTTCTCGGTGCTCCGGCACGCCGCGGCGTACTGGAAGGCGCAGAGCAAGGCAGGTAACCAGCCGAACGCCGCCGTCATCAACACGGCGTCAGGGTCGGGCCTCACGATCCCGAACGCAGGGCAGGTGAATTATGGTGCTGCAAAGGCAGGTATCGCGGCCATGACGTTGGTTGCGGCCGAGGAGCTGGAGCGATACGGCGTACGGGCCAATGCGATCGCCCCGATCGCACGCACCCGGCTGACGCTGGCGACACCGGGCATGGGTGCGCTTATGGCCGAGCCCGAAGACGGCGGGGTCGACCTTTTCAGTCCGGCGAACATCTCACCGCTGGTGGCCTACCTGGCGACGGAGAAGTGCCCGCTGACCGGCAAGGTCTTCGCGGTGCAGGGCGGCGCGATCTCCGAGCTCGGCGGCTGGCACGACGTGACGACGATCGAGACCGACGGGCTGTGGGAGATCGACGACATCTCGGCGAGGTTGTCATGATCGAGTGGTCCGAATCAGACGAGCTCATTCGGGACAGCGTCCGCGAATTCATCGCCAAAGAAGTCGAGCCGCACCGCGATGGACTGGAACGCGGCGAGCTGTCACCGTATCCGGTCGCGCGAAAGCTGTTCAGTGAGTTCGGTCTCGACGTGGTGGCCGCGGAAGCGGTCAAGACCATGCTGGACAAGGAACGGGCCAAAGCGGAAGCGATTGCCGCAGGGGAGCCCAGGCCCGAGAAGGGCTCATCCGGCGGTATGGGCGACCTGGGTGGCCAGGTGTCGATGGCTGCGGTGCTGGTGTCCGAAATCGCCGGCGTCAGCATCGGATTGCTCAGCACCATCGGCGTCAGCCTCGGCCTCGGCGCGGCCACCATCGCCAGCCGCGGCACGCTGGCCCAAAAAGAGCGGTGGCTGCCCGATCTGGTGACGCTCGAGAAGATCGCGGCCTGGGCCATCACCGAACCCGACGCCGGCTCAGATGCCTTCGGCGGCATGAAGACCTACGTCAAACGCGATGGCGCGGACTACATCCTCAACGGCCAGAAGACCTTCATCACCAACGGTCCCGATGCCGACGTGCTGATCGTCTACGCCAAACTGGACGAAGGCGACCCAACTGCGGACCGCCGGAACCGCAAGGTGCTGACGTTCGTCCTCGAAGCCGGGATGCCCGGCCTCACGCAGGGCAAGGCCTTCAAGAAGATGGGCATGATGTCCTCGCCGACGGGTGAGCTGTTCTTCGACAATGTGCGCATCACCCCGGACCGGTTGCTCGGGGAAACCGAAGATCATGGTGGCGGTGACGGGCGGGAGAGCGCTCGGGCGAACTTCGCGGCCGAGCGACTCGGCGTGGCGCTGATGGCATTGGGAATCATCAACGAATGTCACCGGCGCTGCCTGGATTACGCCAAGACCCGCACGCTGTGGGGCCAGAACATCGGTCAGTTCCAGCTGATCCAGCTCAAGCTGGCCAAGATGGAAGTCGCGCGGATCAACGTGCAGAACATGGTGTTCCAGACCCTGGAGAAGCTGCAGGCCGGCAAGATCCCGTCGCTGTCCGAGGCGTCGGCCGTGAAGCTGTACTCATCGGAAGCGGCGACCGAGGTGGCCATGGACGCCGTACAGCTCTTCGGCGGCAACGGATACATGGCCGAATACCGCGTCGAGCAGCTGGCGCGCGATGCCAAGTCGCTGATGATCTACGCGGGCAGCAACGAGGTTCAGGTGACCCACATCGCGAAGGGACTGCTGGCCGGATGAGAGCGGCGGACCCACTCATGATGGCGTTCGACCGGTTGACGGCGAATTCGGTTGCGCGGCTGACCATCGGTGCCGCTTTGCGGTTTCTGATGGCCAACCCGCGGCTGATCACGCTGATCCGGCCGGTCGCCAACTCGGCGATCGTCGGCGTCAGCCCCGTCGTCGCCGGCACGGCGGTGGCGCCGGCGACGGCACCGCTGTCCGGTGAGTGGGTCCGAGCGCCCGGCGCTCGTGATGGCGATGGTGTCGTGCTGGTGCTACACGGCAGTGGCTATCTGATCTGTTCGCCGCGCACACACCGGGGTTTCGCATCGCATCTGGGGCTACGACCCGAGCAAAGTGGTGATCGCGGGTGATTCGGCGGGCGGGCACCTCGCGGTGGCGGTGGCCTTGCGCGCCAGGGCTGAGGGACTGCCCACGCCCGCCGCGCTCGCCTTGTGGGGTCCACTGATCGATCCGTCGTACCGCGCTTCGATCGCCGATCCCCGGGTGCGCCGGCAGCCCTTCGATCCGCAGGCCGCCGCCCGCGCCCTGGCGCTGTATGTCGGGGATGCGGACCCGGCGGATCCGCGGCTGTGTCTGCTGAACGCCGACCTGTCAGCGCTGCCGTCCATCCAATTGCACTACGGAACAAGGGAAGTCATGCGAGCCGATGCCGAGGCGTTCGCCGCGCGGGTGACGGCGTCGGGAGGTCATTGCGAACAGCGCCTGTGGCCGGGTTTGGCACACGCCTACTGGATGTTCCCGCGCCGCAAGGACGGAAGTTTGGACAGCATGATGACCGGTGGGGCGTTTCTGCGTGCCGCTGTGGCTCAGCCCGACCGGCCCATGGCGAAGGAGTAGGACAAGTGATGACGCAGTTGCTGCGCCAGGTGCGGGACGCGCGTGGCATGGTCGAGGCGGCACTGGTGCTGCAGCGCCGGGGGTTGGTGGACGTCTGCCGTCCCCTCGATGCGGTGACCGCCTCGCGGGGCCTGCGCCGCTACGGTTCGTTCGGTGGTCTGGTAGGTCACGTCGCGGCCCGCTACGGCGACGCCCCCGCGCTCACCGATGAACTCGGCACGATGAGCTTCGCCGAACTCGAAGCCGCGTCCAACGCGCTGGCCCGGGGCCTCGGGGATCGCGGGATCGGCGCGGGCACAGTGGTCGGTCTGCTGCTGCGGAACCACCGAGCGCTTCCGCTGGCGCTGTTCGCCACCGGAAAAATCGGCGCGAGAGTGGTTTTGCTCAATACCGGTTTTGCGGCACCGCAACTCGCCGACGTGTGCAAGCGCGAGAACGTCACCGCGGTGATCGCGGATGAGGAGTTCGGCGACCTGCTCGAGGTCCTGCCCTTCGGAGTCGACCGTATCGTCGGCTGGTCCGGTGTGCGCGGGCTGGCGGGCGTCGCCGCCGGCCGAACCGCCAAGGCGTTGCCCGCGCCGGCTTCGATCGGCGGCATGGTGCTGCTCACCAGCGGTACCACCGGCACCCCCAAGGGCGCGCCGCGCAACAAGGTGAGTCCGCTGCAGTCTGCGCAGCTGCTGGACCGGATTCCGTGGCCGTCGGGCGGCGCCTATTACGTTGCGGCGCCGATGTTTCACGCCACCGGGCTGGCGACCTGTTCTCTCGGTTTTGCCCTCGGCAACCGAGTCGTGTTGGCCCGCCGATTCGACCCGGAGGCCACCCTGGCGGCGATCGAACACCACCGGGTGGGTGCGCTCATCGTGGTGCCCACGATGCTGAGTCGCATCCTCGATCTGGGGCCAGAGGTGCTGGCGCGCTACGACACCTCGTCCCTGACCGTTGTGTTCGCCGCGGGCTCGGCGCTGTCACCCGATCTGTGCCGTCGCACCATGGAAGCGTTCGGGGACGTGCTGTACAACTTGTACGGGTCGACAGAAGTTGCGGTCGCGGCCGTAGCGACGCCCAGCGAATTACGCACCGCGCCAGGCACCGTGGGTCGGCCGCCGGTCGGATGCACGCTGGCCGTATACGACGAGAACCGGCGGCGAATCACCGAACCGGGCCGCACCGGAACGCTTTTCGTTTCCAGCAACTTGAGCTTCGCGGGCTACACCGACGGTGGACACAAGGAGTGCGTCGACGGGCTGCTGTCCTCGGGCGACACCGGTCATTTCGACGAGAACGGACTGTGGTTCGTCGACGGCCGCGACGACGACATGATCGTCTCCGGCGGCGAGAACGTCTTCCCGCTGGAGGTCGAGAATCTGCTCGCGGGCCACCCCGCCGTCGTCGAGACCTCGGTGGTCGGGGTGGATGACCTGGAATTCGGAAAGCGGCTGTGCGCGTTCGTAGTACGCCGTCCCGACGCTGAACTCGATGCCGATCAGGTCAGGAGCTACGTACGCGCGGAGTTGGCTCGGCACAAGGTGCCGCGCGACGTCGTGTTCGTCGACGTATTGCCACGCAACGAAACCGGCAAGGTCCTCAAAGCACAACTGCACAAGATGGTGGAGCAATGACCAAGAAGAACACCGACATTCGCGGTCGCGTCGTGGTGATCACGGGCGGCGCCAGGGGGATCGGTCGGGCCACCGGCCTGGCTTTCCTGCGGGCCGGCGCCCGGGTTGCCCTGGGCGACATCGACGTCGAGCTCGCCGAGAAGACCGCCGCCGAGTTCGCCGCTACCGGTGAGCAGGTCTGTGGGCTGCAGCTCGACGTCACCAGCAGGACGTCCTTCGAAGCATTTCTCGACGAGGTGGAAAGCCGGCTGGGCCCCGTCGATGTCCTCATCAACAACGCCGGCATCATGCCGACCGGCTTGTTCGCCGAAGAGACCGACGAGATGACCGACCGGATGGTGGCGATCAACCTCGGCGGCGTGCTGAACGGCTCGAAGCTGGCCGCGGGGCGGATGCGGGGACGCGGGGGTCACATCGTCAATGTGGCCTCCCTAGCCGGGGTCAGCGCATTTCCCGGCCTGGCCACGTACTGCGCCACCAAACATGCGGTGGTCGGATTCACCGAGGCGCTGCATCTTGAACTCGCAGCCGACGACATCGCCGTCACGGCCGTGCTGCCGGGCGTCGTACACACCGAACTGTCCGCCGGCCACAGCGCCCCGCGGTGGATTCAGCCCATCAGCGAGGTGGAGCCCGACGACGTCGCCGCCGCCATCGTCCGAGCTGTGGTGCGGGGCAGGGCGAAAGTGGCCGTGCCACAAGCACTCGGGGCCATGATCAAGATCATGGGCGCACTCCCGGACGGTGCCCGGCACTGGATCTCCCATGTCGCCCATTTCGACACGACGTTCACCCATACGGATCCCGCGGTGCGCGCGGCGTACCACCGCCGACTCGTGAACTGATCACCCCGTCACGTTGTAGCGTCGGCACATGGCCACCCACGAGCGCGAGATCACGCGGCCGGTCGACCTGTGCACACCGTCCGGGCGGCTCAACCGCGACGCGGTCGGCTGGACCCGAACATCGTTGCACCGCTGCAACTTACGCGGCTGGGGGCGCACCAAGCGCTGGGAGTACTGGTGCGTGACGACACCGACCCATCTGGTCGCGGTCACCGTCTCCAGCCTCGACTACCTGGCAGTCAACAACATCTACTTCCTCGAATACGGTGGCCGCGAGGTCAACCGCAACAGCGTGTTGCCGCTGGCGCGCGGCGTGACGCTGCCGACGAGCCTGGGCGACGGTCCGACCCGCGCCCGCGGCGCAGTCACCATCGATCTCACCGATGGTCCCGGTAGCACCCGAATCCACTTCTCCTGCAACACCGCTCATGGCCCGCTGACCGGTGACCTGACGGTGGCCCTGCCGCCGGGACACGAGACGCTCGGCGTCGTTGTCCCGTGGAGTGACCGCAAGTTTCAGTACACCGCCAAGCACACCGCGCGGCCGGCGTCGGGCAGCGTGCAGCTCGGCGACCAGACGTACGACTTCACGGGCGGCTGGGGGGTTCTCGACCACGGCCGCGGCCGATGGCCGGCACTGGTCCGCTGGAACTGGGGCGCGGCGTCCGGCCACACCGACGGCCACGTCGTCGGACTGCAACTCGGCGGCAAATGGACAGTGGGCACCGGCATGACCGAGAACGCGCTCTGCGTCGACGGCAGGCTCACCAAGATCGGCGCGGAGCTGGACTGGCAGTACACCGACTACCTGGCACCGTGGTCCATCCGCACACCCGATTCCGATGACGTGGACCTGGTGTTCACGCCGTTCCACGATCGCGCACCCGGACCCGGCACGCATCAGTGTTTCGGCCACTACGACGGCCGCATCCGCACCGACGACGGCCAGACCATCGCCGTCGAACACCTACTGGGCTGGGCCGAGCAGGTCAGCCTGGTGTGGTGACGCGCCCTAGGCGACGACCCAGATCGCCTCGGCCGCCGGGTTGCCCAGGTCGACCGTCGTCGTGTCGTCATTGGCGGCGTCCGCGGCCGTGACCGCCACGGAGATCATCCCGGCGAAGTCGCGCCGGGCCACGACGCGCAGGTGTGAGTCGAGCGTGATCCCGACGCTGTCGAAGTACCGCAGCATCTCGGGATCGTGGTCGGAAATCCGGGCCACCGTGCCGGCGTCACCGTCCGAACACGCCGACAGTTGCCGCGCCGGGGGAGTCGGCACCTGGCCGTCGGCCGCGGGAATGGGATCGCCGTGCGGGTCCCGGGTCGGGAAGCCGAGCTTGGCGTCGATGCGGTCCAGCATCCGGTCCGACACCGCGTGCTCGAGCACCTCGGCTTCGTCGTGCACCTCGTCCCAGCCGTAGCCGAGCTCGCGCACCAGGAATGTCTCCATCAATCGGTGGCGGCGGACCATGGCGAGCGCCGCGCTGCGGCCGATGTCGGTCAGCGTCACCGCGCCGTACTTCTCGTGGTGCACCAGGCCCTGATCGGCGAGCTTGCGGATCGACTCCGAGGCCGTCGATGCCGACACCCCGATGCGTTCGGCCAGCATTTTCGTGCTGACTTTCTCGCGTGACCACTCCTGCGCGGTCCAGATGACTTTGAGGTAGTCCTGGGCGACCGTGGATAGATCCGGCGTATTGCCGGCGTCTTCTGCAGGACTCACAGCACAAAGTTTAGGCAATCGTCACCTCATCCGGGGATCTCACGGTGCCTGCCGCGGCGGCGCGCCGTAGGCTTGCGGTCGTGCAACGCTGGCGTGGGCAGGACGAGATCCCCACGGATTGGGGCCGATGTGTGCTCACCATCGGGGTATTCGATGGCGTACATCGTGGACATGCAGAACTGATCAGCCACGCGGTGAAGGCCGGCCGGTCGCGCGGCGTCCCCACCGTGTTGATGACGTTCGATCCGCATCCGATGGAAGTGGTCCTCCCGGGCAGTCACCCCGCGCAACTGACGACGCTGACGCGCCGGGCCGAACTGGTCGAGGAACTGGGCGTCGACGTCTTCCTCGTCATGCCGTTCACCACGGACTTCATGAAGCTGACCCCCGAGCGCTACGTGCACGAGCTGCTCGTCGAGCGCCTGCACGTGCTCGAGGTCGTGGTCGGCGAGAACTTCACGTTCGGCAAGAAGGCCGGCGGCAACGTGCCGCTGCTGCGCAAGGCCGGCGAGCGCTTCGGCTTCGCTGTCGAGGGCATCTCGCTGGTGGCCGAGCACCACCAGGCCGAGACGGTCACGTTCTCCTCCACCTACATCCGGTCCTGCGTGGACGCCGGTGACATGGCCGCCGCGACGGAGGCGCTGGGCCGGCCGCACCGCGTGGAGGGCGTCGTCGTCCGCGGGGACGGTCGCGGCCGCGGGCTGGGCTTCCCGACCGCCAACGTCGCGCCGCCGATGCACTCGGCGATCCCCGCCGACGGCGTCTACGCCGCCTGGTTCACCGTCCTGGGGCACGGCCCCTCGGTCGGCACCGTGACGCCGGGGGAGCGCTACCAGGCCGCGGTGTCCGTCGGCACCAATCCGACGTTCTCCGGTCGTACCCGCACCGTCGAGGCCTTCGTGCTCGACACCGAGGCCGATCTGTACGGGCAACACGTGGCGGTCGATTTCGTCTCGCGCATCCGCGGCCAGGAGAAGTTCGATTCGGTGGACGACCTGGTCGTGGCCATGGATCGCGATACCCAGCGGGCTCGCACGATTCTGGTTCCGCAGTAGCTTCCTGATAAACTGCCCGACGCGCGTGCTGCAGTTCGCGGTGGCCGCGCCCTCGTTGTTCTTCGCGGACCGAATTGATGGAGTTGTTTCGTGGCACTCACTGCCGAGCAGAAAAAAGAGATCCTGGGTCAGTACGGCCTGCATGACACCGACACCGGCTCGCCGGAGGCTCAGGTCGCCCTGCTGACCAAGCGCATCTCGGACCTGACCGAGCACCTCAAGCAGCACAAGCACGACCACCACAGCCGGCGTGGCCTGCTGCTGCTGGTCGGCCGTCGCCGCCGGCTGCTCAAGTACGTCGCTCAGGTCGACGTCGCGCGGTACCGCTCGCTGATCGAGCGTCTGGGTCTGCGTCGCTGACGCAAGTCTGAAAAGAGCCACCGGTCTGCCACGCAGACTGGTGGTTTTTTCGTTGGGGGACGCCGACGAGTGTGAGGGTCATGTACAGATTTGCGCGATTTCCCGTGCGTAGCCCTCACACCGGTCGGTTTACCGCGCCGATCAGGCAAATCACCCCGGTGTAGCATGTATTTGTTTTGGGCCTAGCGCCCAAGACGTCGGAACGTCACACAGCGTCCGCCTGAACCTCGTGGGGCGGTCTTCGGTAGTGGCTGCCGGGGCACGACCCCGGCCGCTTCGATCGACGGCCGTCAGCAATCAGCGGGATGGTTTTCGGGTTTTCTGGATGCTCACGTGTGACGATGCGACAGCTGTAACAAAGAGGAACCAGAAAAAACGGAACCCGCATAGGGCGGGCCCAGAGAGGTTATTGCGACATCCATGTCTGCAGTTGAAATTGAAGACGGCATTTTCGAGTCGACCGCCGTCATCGACAACGGGAGCTACGGCACCCGCACCATCCGCTTCGAGACCGGCCGTCTGGCACGTCAGGCCGCCGGCTCCGTCGTCGCCTACCTGGACGACGAGACCATGCTCCTGTCGGCCACCACGGCCAGCAAGAGCCCCAAGGACCACTTCGACTTCTTCCCCCTGACGGTGGACGTCGAGGAGCGCATGTACGCCGCGGGCCGCATCCCCGGCTCGTTCTTCCGTCGTGAGGGCCGGCCCTCCACCGACGCGATCCTGACCTGCCGCCTGATCGACCGGCCGCTGCGCCCGTCGTTCGTCTCGGGTCTGCGCAACGAGATTCAGGTCGTCGTCACCGTGCTGAGCCTGGACCCCAAGGATCTGTACGACGTCGTGGCCATCAACGCCGCATCGGCGTCCACCCAGCTGGCCGGTCTGCCGTTCTCCGGTCCGGTCGGTGGCGTCCGCGTCGCGCTGATCGAGGGCCAGTGGGTCGCCTTCCCGACCATCGAGCAGCTGGAGAAGGCCGTGTTCGACATGGTCGTCGCCGGCCGCAAGGTCGAGGGTGACGTCGCCATCATGATGGTCGAGGCCGAGGCCACCGACAATGTCATCGAGCTTGTTGCCGGTGGCGCCGGTGCCCCCACCGAGGCCGTCGTGGCCGAGGGCCTGGAGGCCGCCAAGCCGTTCATCGCCGCGCTGTGCACCGCCCAGGCCGAGCTGGCCGAAGCCGCTGCCAAGGAGACCGGCGAGTTCCCGCTGTTCCCCGACTACGCCGACGACGCCTTCCAGGCCGTCGCCGCGGTGGCCACCGACGCGCTGTCGCAGGCGCTGACCATCGCCGGCAAGCAGGAGCGCGAAGAGCGCACCGACGAGATCAAGGTCGAGGTGCTCAGCCGGTTGGCCGAGACTTTCGCCGGCCGCGAGAAGGAGATCGGCGCAGCGTTCCGCTCGCTGACCAAGAAGCTCGTCCGCCAGCGCATCCTGACCGACCACTTCCGCATCGACGGCCGTGGCATCACCGACATCCGCGCCCTGAGCGCCGAGGTCGCCGTGATCCCGCGGGCGCACGGCAGCGCGCTGTTCGAGCGCGGCGAGACCCAGATCATGGGTGTCACCACGCTGGACATGATCAAGATGGCTCAGCAGATCGACTCGCTCGGTCCCGAGACCACCAAGCGCTACATGCACCACTACAACTTCCCGCCGTACTCGACCGGTGAGACCGGCCGCGTGGGTTCGCCCAAGCGCCGCGAAATCGGCCACGGCGCGCTGGCCGAGCGGGCCCTGATGCCGGTGCTGCCGAGCGTCGAGGAGTTCCCGTACGCCATCCGTCAGGTCTCGGAAGCGTTGGGCTCCAACGGTTCCACCTCGATGGGTTCGGTGTGTGCCTCGACCCTCGCGCTGCTGAACGCCGGTGTGCCGCTGAAGGCCCCCGTCGCCGGTATCGCCATGGGCCTGGTGTCCGACGAGGTCGACGGCGAGACCCGCTACGTCGCGCTGACCGACATCCTCGGTGCTGAAGACGCCTTCGGCGACATGGACTTCAAGGTCGCCGGTACCAAGGACTTCGTCACCGCCCTGCAGCTGGACACCAAGCTGGACGGCATCCCGTCCAAGGTGCTGGCCGGTGCCCTGGCCCAGGCCAAGGACGCGCGTCTGACCATCCTGGACGTCATGGCCGAGGCCATCGACGAGCCCGACGAGATGAGCCCGTACGCGCCGCGCATCACCACCATCAAGGTGCCGGTCGACAAGATCGGTGAGGTGATCGGGCCCAAGGGCAAGGTGATCAACCAGATCACCGAGGAGACCGGTGCGAACATCTCCATCGAGGACGACGGCACCGTGTTTGTCGGCGCCTCGAACGGCGAGGCGGCGCAGGCGGCGATCGACAAGATCAACGCCATCGCCAACCCGCAGCTGCCCAAGATCGGCGAGCGGTTCCTCGGCACCGTGGTGAAGACGACGGACTTCGGTGCGTTCGTCTCGCTGCTGCCGGGCCGTGACGGTCTGGTGCACATCTCCAAGCTCGGCAAGGGCAAGCGCGTCGCGAAGGTCGAGGACGTCGTCAACGTCGGCGACAAGCTGCGCGTGGAGATCGCGGACATCTCGGCGGACAACCGTGGCAAGGGTCAGAAGATTTCGCTGATCCTGGTGGACGAAGAAGGCGCTGCGGCGACTTCTGCCGACTCCGCTCCCGCCGAATCGGAGACTGCACCGGCAGATGCCGCGCCTGCAAACTCCTAATTCGACACTGCGCAACGGCCGGGGTTCTTCAGCATCGCTGGAGGCCCCGGCCGCTGTGCGCAAGACCAATCTCCCAGGCGGGCTGCGGGTCGTCACAGAGCACCTGCCGCACGTGCATTCGGCCTCGGTCGGGGTGTGGGTCAACGTCGGTTCGCGCGACGAAGGCCCCAGTGTCGCCGGCGCCGCGCATTTCCTGGAGCACCTGCTGTTCAAGTCGACGCCGACGCGCTCCGCTGTCGAGATCGCGCAGTTGATGGACGCCGTCGGCGGCGAACTGAACGCCTTCACCGCGCGCGAGCACACCTGCTACTACGCGCACGTGCTGGACAGCGACCTCGGGCTGGCCATCGATCTGGTATCGGACGTGGTGCTCAACGGTCGTTGTGCCGCAAGCGATGTCGAGCTCGAACGTGACGTGGTGCTCGAAGAGATCGCCATGCGCGACGACGATCCCGAGGACACCCTCGCGGACGTCTTCCTCGGCTCCATGTTCGGCACGCACCCGGTGGGACGTCCCGTCATCGGCAGCGTCGAATCGATCACGTCGATGACCCGCAACCAGTTGCACTCGTTCCACGTGCGCCGGTACACCCCGGACCGGATGGTGGTCGCGGTCGCCGGAAACATCGACCACGACGAAGTTGTGTCCATGGTGCGCAAGCACTTTCGGCCGCATCTGGTCCGTGGCCGCAAGCCCGTGCCGCCGCGTAAGGGGGCCGGCCGGGTGCCGGGCACCCCAACGCTGCAATTCGTCAAGCGTGACTCCGAGCAGGCCCACATGTACCTCGGCGTGCGCACGCCGGGCCGCAACTGGGAGCATCGCTGGGCGCTGTCGGTGCTCAACACCGCGCTCGGCGGCGGACTGAGTTCGAGGCTGTTCCAGCAGATTCGCGAGAACCGCGGACTGGCTTACTCGGTGTACTCCACGATCGACACGTTTTCCGACGCCGGTGCGCTCTCGGTGTACTCGGCGTGCCTGCCGGACCGTTTCGACGAGGTGGTCCGCGTGACCACCGACGTGCTGGAAGACGTTGCGCGCGAAGGCATCACCGCCGACGAGTTGCGCATCGCCAAGGGTTCGATGCGCGGCGGGCTGGTGCTGGGGCTGGAGGATTCCGGTTCCCGGATGCACCGCATCGGCCGCGCCGAGTTGAACTACGGCAACCACAAGTCGATCTCGGACACGCTCGCGTCGATCGACGCCGTCACTCTCGAAGAGGTCAATGCCGTTGCACGCGAACTGCTGACGCGACCCTTCGGCGCCGCGGTGCTCGGGCCGCAGTCCAAGCGCTCACTGCCGAAGCAACTGCGCGCCCTCGGCTAGCGATTCGTGCACGATAATCCGCGGTCAGCGCGGATTATCGTGCACAAATCACCTCAGCGGCTGACCCGAAGCGAGTTGTCGCGGCGCAACACAAAGAAGTACGGCTGGGATTCGCCGCGCAGGTCCATGGCGCCCAGGACCGCGTCATCGGACAGCTTGCGGAACACGTCGTTGATGGGCAGCTGGTCGTAAACCATTGTCGCGGTGTCGACTCCGCGGTAGCGCGTCGTGCGCAACCGGGCTTTGGCCGAGCGGGCCCGCAACAGCGGCTGCAGGGCGGCGATGGGCTTGGCAACCGAAATGCGGTGCAGCAGTGGCAGCTTGGTTGCCAGTCCGGCTCCCGAGAATGCCAGAACCGGGTTGAGCGGCCACAGCGTTTCGCCCGAGGCGTCGGGAAACAGCAGCGGGTGGACGGTCTCGGCGTCGACGAACTGCTTGCCCCACCAGCCGCTGGCTTCCAGCAGCCCGTCCATCGGATGCCCGGTGGGCACTTCCGCCCCGTGCCAGGTACCGATCATGAAGTCGGGTTCGACGGCCGGCGCGGCGTCGAAGATCTCGAGGGCTTCGACCGTCGTGGTCGGAGGGGCGGGCAGCAGTTCCTGCAAGAGCATGGTCACGACGATACTTGACACGTGTCAAAAACGACAGGTTGCCTCGTCGCCGAGTGATTTGTGCACGGTTTTCCGCGCTCGGCGCGGAAAACCGTGCACAAATCCCGGTGAAAGTCATCGCCCGGCCAGCGCGACGCTGCGCTGACCGGGCGATGGGTATCGGGTTCGTGGGTTACAGCGCGACGCGGCCGAGCGGAAGGTCGAGGTCCGCGGCGACCTGGCTGCACAGCAGTTCGCCGTCGTGCGTCGACAGGCCCTTGGCGAGCGCGGCGTCGTTGCGGCACGCCGCCTGCCAACCCTGGTCGGCGAGCTTGAGTACGTACGGCAGCGTCGCGTTGGTCAGGGCGTAGGTCGACGTGCGCGGCACGGCGCCCGGCATGTTGGCCACGCAGTAGAAGACCGAGTCGTGCACGGCGAAGGTCGGGTCGTCGTGCGTGGTGGGCTTCGAGTCCTCGAAGCAGCCGCCCTGGTCGATCGCGATGTCGACCAGCACCGAACCCGACTTCATGTGGGCCACAGTCGAATTGGTCACGAGCTTGGGCGCCTTGGCGCCGGGGACCAGCACCGCGCCGATCACCAGGTCGGCCTGCTTGACGGCATCTTCCAGGTCCAGGCTCGAGGAGTATCGGGTGTGGATCCGGCCGCCCCATTCGGCGTCGATCCGGCGCAGCGTGTCGAGGTTGACGTCGAAGACGGTGACATGCGCGCCCATGCCGCTGGCGATCTGTGCCGCGTGGAAGCCGGCCACGCCGCCACCGATGACGACGACGTTGGCGGGGGCAACGCCGGGCACGCCACCCATCAGGACGCCGCGGCCGCCGTGGCTGCGCATCAGGTGATACGCGCCGACCTGGGCCGACAGCCGGCCTGCCACTTCGCTCATCGGGGCGAGCAGGGGCAGGCGGCCGTCGGCAGTCTGGACGGTTTCGTAGGCGATCGAGGTGGTGCCCGACGCCAGCAGCGCGTCGGTGCATTCGCGCGAGGCGGCCAGGTGCAGGTAGGTGAACAGGGTCTGGCCCTTGCGCATGCGGTGGTACTCGGCCGCGATGGGCTCCTTGACCTTGAGCAGCAGATCGGCTTCGGCCCAGACCTGGTCCGCGGTGGTGACGATCTGTGCTCCGGCGGCCTTGAAGTCGTTGTCCGCGATCGCAGACCCTTCGCCGGCACCAGCCTGAATCAGGACCTCGTGGCCGTGCTTGACCAGTTCGGCGACGCCGGCCGGGGTGATGGCCACCCGGTACTCGTTGTTCTTGATTTCGGTCGGGATACCGACGTGCATCTGGGGTTCTCCTCAGGGCGGATCAGGTGATGCCCTAAGTGTGAATAAACGTCGATTGACCTGCAATATCTGTGATTATAATTCTCTACGTGGCCGCTAATCGTGAACGATCTTCGAAAAACGAGGTCCAAGAGGGCTCCCAGTCGAAGGATGTTCAGCCCGTCGAACTCGACGAAGTCGACCGGCAGATCGTGACCGCGCTACACGCCGACGCACGCATGCCCAACAGCGCGCTGGCGGAGCTCGTCGGGATCGCCGCGTCGACCTGCCACGGCCGGGTCCGCCGGCTACAACAGCTCGGAGTGATCCGCGGTTTCCATGCCGACATCGATCCGGCGGCCATCGGCTTGGGCCTGCAGGCGATGATCTCGGTGAGCCTGCAATCCGGTGCGCGCGCACGAATTCGCGACTTCATCGCCCACATGCGACGGCTGCCGCAGGTGATGGACGTCTATTTTCTGGCCGGCGCCGACGACTTCATCCTGCACGTCGCCGCGCGCGACACCCCACACCTACGGGCGTTCGTGGTCGAGCACCTCAACGCCGACGCCGATGTGGCAGGCACCCAGACGTCACTGATCTTCGAGCACCTGCGTGGTGCGTCGCCGCTGTAACCGGTTGCGGCGGTTCAGGATTGGGTCGCGGCCCTGAGCTCGGAGAATGCCTCGCGGATGTGCTCGGCGAGGCTCCGCTCGGCCGGGTCGGTGAGCCAGTGTTCGAACGCCACCTTGAACACCGCGATACCGGCCTCGGCGACCAGACCGGCCATGAGGTCGGCGACGCCGCGGCGGCGCAACGCATCGCAGATCGTCGTCGCCAGTGAAGCGAGCTTGATGAGTTCGCGTTCTTGCAGGCTCGGATTGGCGGCGATCACGGTCTGGCGCCGGCGCGCATGTGGGCGACGGTCGGCGAAGAAGTCGGACAGTGATTCCAGCGCGCCGGCGACGGCGTCGAGTGGCGCGGTGGCCGGCGGGGCGTCGTCGATGGCGGCTTCAAGTGTGTCGGCGAGTTCGCGGCCCCGAAACAGCACCTCGCGTTTGTCGGCGAAGTGCCGGAAGAAGGTGCGTTCCGTCAGGCCCGCGCGGGCGGCGATCTCGGCGACCGTCGTCGCGTCGAAGCCCTGCTCCAGGTACAGGTCCAGGGCCGCCTGTTCCAGGCGGCCCTGCGCGTTCGGTTCCCATCGGCCCACGGGCGGATTGTAGGCGATGTCAGTCACTGCCACGACGCACCATGACAGTGACTGACATGAGGTGTACGGTCGGTGATGTCATCCACTGACATCATCGGAGGGGCCAAATCATGCGCATATTCGTCACCGGCGCCAGCGGGCACATCGGATCCGTCGTCGTCCGCGAGCTACTGGAAGCGGGGCATCAGGTCACCGGACTGGCCAGATCGGACGCCTCGGCGAGTGCTCTCACCGCAGCAGGCGCCCAGGTGCATCGCGGTTCGCTCGATGATCCCGACGATCTGGCCGCCGCGGCCGCTGCCGCCGACGGCGTCATCCACCTGGCCTTCAAACACGACTTCTCCAACTACGCCGACTCGCTTCGGTTGGACCTGCGGGCAGTCGAAGCCATGGGAGAGGCCTTGGCGGGCACTGGCAAGCCGTTCGTGAACACCTCGGGCACCCTCATGCTCGCGTTCGGAGAGCCGGGCCGGCTCGGTACCGAGGACGCCGACGTCGACCGGTCGGGCCCGCGGGTGGCATCCGAACTCGCCACTCTGGCGTTGGCTGACCGCGGTGTGCGGTCATCGGTGATCAGGCTCGCCCCGACGGTGCACGGTGATACCGATTATCACGGCTTCATCCCCACCCTCATCCAATTCGCCCGTGCCGCAGGACGATCCGGATATCAGGGTGACGGCTCGAACCGATGGCCGGCAGTGCACACCCGCGACGCCGCACGGCTCTACCGGCTGGCCGTGGAGTCGGCGCCGGCCGGCTCGGTGTTGCACGGAGCTGCCGAGGAGGGCATTGCGTTCCGCGACATCGCCCAGGCCATCGGCGACGGGTTGGGTGTGCCGGTGCAACAGATTCCCGCCGACGAAGCTCCGGCGCAGTTCGGATTCCTGGCGGGTTTCGCCGCGCTGGACAACCCGACGTCCAGTGCTCGGACCCGTGCTCTGCTCGGCTGGGAGCCGGTGCATCCGACCCTGCTCGAGGACCTCAAGGCCGGTCATTACTTCGAGAACCTGCGGGACGTGCCACCGCTCTGGGCCTAGCGGCTGACGAGCTCCGGGTGGAACTTGGTCACCAGCCGGCGGATGCCGTCGCGCCAGTCGACCGACGTGCCGCCGATCAACTCGTGCATGCGGGTCGTGTCGGTCGGGCCGCCGCGCAACGCGTTCGGGTCCTCGGTGAACACCGGCTCGCGGCCGACGAGCTCACCGATGTAGGCGCACCATTCCTGCAGGCTGACGGTCTGATCGCCGCACCAGTTCACCGTGGTGGCGGGGACCGACGCCACATCCAGCAGTTTGGGCAGGGTCGCCAGGATGTCGTCTTCATGGATCGGGTTGTACTGCGCCGGGCCGCCCGGCGGCACCGGGATCGGGATGCCCGCGAGGATCATCTCCATCTGGTAGTACGGCCAGCCGCCGTTGTCGCCGTAGGGCACGTTGAACCGGGCGATGGTGGCCGGCAGATCCAGCGCGCGGGACATGGTGCGCACGACCGTCTCGCCGGCGATCTTGGAGATCGAATACGTGGGGAAGAGGTGCTTGTGGTTGTCGCCCAGCGCTGCTGACTCGGAGCGCGGCTCGTCGCCGGGCGGGTCGTACACCGCGGCCGACGACGTGTGCAGGAACGCCTTGGCCTCGCGGCAGTGCGCCATCAGCAGCCCTACCGACTCGGCGTTGGCGGCGAGGTCCTTGTCCCACCGGCCGGTCTTGGCCACCGCCAGGTTGACCACGTAGTCGAAATCGGTTGGCAGCGCTCTGAAGTCGCCGACCGCGAGGTTGACCGCCGCGCACCGGACGCCGGCCTGCTCCAGCTTCTGCTGGGCCTGCGGATTGTGGAAGCGGGCCACGCCCCACACCTCGTTGTCGGCCGCCAAGGCAGTGGCGATCGGGGTGGCCACCTGGCCGGTGACTCCGGTGATGAGGATCTTGGCGCCGCGCATAGGGCTGATAGTAGGTAGGCCGCTAGGGTTGACCTCATGCGAGTCGGAGTTCTGGGTGCCAAGGGCAAAGTCGGTGCGACCATCGTCGACGGTGTGGAAGCCGCCGACGATCTGACGTTCACCGTCGGTGTCGACGCCGGTGACGAGCTGAGCCTGTTCACTGAGAGCGGCACCGAGGTCGTCGTCGATTTCACTCACCCTGACGTCGTGATGAACAACCTGAAGTTCCTGATCGAGAACGGCATTCACGCTGTCGTCGGGACCACGGGCTTCACCGAGGAGCGCCTGACCCAGGTGCGCGAGTGGGTGGCCGCCAAGCCGGGCGTCGCGGTGCTCATCGCCCCGAACTTCGCCATCGGCGCGGTGCTGTCGATGCATTTCGCCAAACTGGCTGCCCCGTTCTTCGAGTCGGCCGAGGTCGTCGAGCTGCACCACCCGCAGAAGGCCGATGCGCCGTCGGGCACCGCCACCCGCACGGCCCAGCTGATCGCCGAGGCGCGAAAAGGCTTGCCGCCCAACCCCGATGCCACCAGCACGGGCCTGGAGGGTGCGCGTGGCGCGGAAGTCGACGGCATCCCCGTGCACTCGGTCCGGCTGCGCGGCCTGGTGGCGCACCAGGAGGTGCTGTTCGGCACACAGGGGGAGACGCTGACCATCCGGCACGACAGCATCGACCGCACGTCGTTCGTGCCGGGCGTGCTGTTGGGTGTCCGCGAGGTCGCCAAGTACCCAGGGCTGACCATCGGCATCGAAAAGCTGATGGGGCTGTGACGGGCCGGTGATGACCAAACCCAGCCCGCAAGTGCTGCGCATCCAACTGGTCGTGGCCTTTTTGTGCGTGGCGCTGGTGGTCTATTTCTGGATCATGGGCCGCTCCGGCGTGATCCTGATGAAGTCCGGCGAGCCTGCCGCCATCGGGCTGGGCATCGGCATCTTCGTGCTGCCGCTGATCGGCCTGTGGGCCATGGTCGCCACGCTGCGGGCCGGCTTCGCGCACCAGCGGCTGGCCCGGCTGGCCCACGAGGAGGGCGTCGAGCTCGACGTCAGTGATCTGCCCAAGCGGCCGTCGGGCCGCATCGAACGCGACGCCGCCGACGCGTTGTTCGAGTCGGTGCGCGATGAGGTCGAGGCCGCGCCTGAGGATTGGCGCGGCTGGTACCGGCTGGCCCGCGCGTACGACTACGCGGGAGACCGGACCCGGGCCCGCGAGACCATCCGCAAGGCCGTCCGGCTGGAGCAAGCTTCCCGATGAAACTCCTTGTCGTGCACCACACTCCGTCTCCGAACTGTCAGGAGATGTTCGAAGCGGTGCTCGCCGGAGCAACCGACCCCGAGATCGAGGGCGTCGACGTCGTGCGCCGCCCCGCGCTGACGCTCTCGGCTGCCGACGTGCTGGAAGCCGACGGCTACCTGCTGGGCTCGCCGGCGAATCTGGGGTACATGTCGGGTGCCTTGAAGCATGCGTTCGACCAGATCTACTACCCGTGCCTGGACGCGACACGTGGCCGGCCGTTCGGTCTGTGGCTGCACGGCAACGAGGGCACCGAGGGCGCCGAGAAGGCCGTCACCGCCATCACCACCGGGCTGGGCTGGGTGAAAGCGTCTGACTACGTGGTGGTTTCGGGTAAACCCAGCAAGGCCGACCTGGAGGCGTGCTGGAACCTGGGTGCCACCGTCGCCGCGACGTTGATGGGCTGACCTGCAACCCGGTCAATTCTTCTTCAGAAAATCGATGAACATTCGGAAAAGGTCCGACTGGCTGGTGATACCCAGGCGTTGATACGCGTTATGCCGGTGCAGCTTCGCCGTACCTTCCGTAATATGCAGTTCCTCGGCTACGGATTGATTACTGTGGCCGCGGAGAATCAAATTGACGACGCGAAATTGTGCGGGTGTCAGCACGTCGGCGAAAGCCTTCTCCAACACCGAGTCGATTTCACCCACACGAGTCGGCGCGGGGATGATCGACGTCAGGTCTGCGTGCCGCCGAACCAGCTTGCCCACCAGGGGAGCCAGGTCGGACAGGGCCTCGAACTCCCGCTCGGAGAACCGCTCGGCGGTGCGGTTACGCATCAGTGAATACGTTGCGCGCCAACCGTCGGCGAGGGTGACGATATAGCCGATCTCCTCGATCAGAGTGCCGGATTCGTCGGATATGCACGGATGCACTTGATCTGACGCCGCGAAGTCGGAAGAGAAGAACTCGTCGGGCGCGATCTCGGACATGCGCCGGAGGCCGTCGGGTATCTCGGTGGTGCACGCGACGTAGAACGGGTCGAGGAGATAGCCGCCCTTCAAATACGAACTCAAGGCGTTACGCGAAACGCTGGCGCTGTATCCGTCGTGCATCAGCAATGGCGGTGACAGCGGATGAAACACGAATACGCATGTCATATCGAAGGGTGCAACGGTGCGGAGGAAAGTATCGACGGCAGGCCCGAATTCCGGGTTATTGAGGCCGGAAATGATTCGGGAAATCCCCTCGATTTCCGGTTTTTTCACCGGCGCCGCCTCCTGCGCGAAAGTTATGCACTTCGGTATATGGACCGCCGCAGAATACCAAGCCTAGTGTCCTGGATCACACCTCATCTGCGAACGGTGGGTGAGCTCGGGACGGCAGGAGGCCGGCGTGGCAGGCAGACTCGAAGGACGAACCGCACTGGTGACCGGCGGTGCCGGAGGGTGCGGATTGGCGGCGAGTCGGTTGTTCGCCCGCGAAGGCGCGAAGGTCGGCATCCTCGATGTGCCGTCAAGTGCCGGTGCTGCCGTCGCCGACGAGCTCCGCGCGGAGGGGTTCGAGGCCCTGTTCTGCCCGGCGGATGTCTCGCAGCAGGATCAGGTGGCCGCAGCCGTCAGCGCGGTCGAGGAACACTTCGGGCCCGTCACCGCCTTGATGAACCACGCCGGCATTCTGGCCGCCGCGCCATTCCTGGAGACGTCCGTCGAGGAGTGGGACCGCATCATGGCGGTCAACGTTCGCGGCATGTTCTTGGTGACGAAGGCTGTGCTGCCCGGGATGATCGCGGCCGGCGGCGGCAGCATCGTCAGCACCTCATCGATCTCGGGTGTCGTCGGAACCCCGATGGAGGTGCTCTACTGCACCAGCAAGGGCGCCTGCCACATGTTCGCCCGCGCCCTCGCCGTCGAGTTCCGGGATCGGAACATCCGCTCGAACGCTGTCTGCCCGGGATTCATCGCCACCGACCACGGCCGGCGTGAGCTGAGTCTGCTCGCCCAGCACGGCGTGGACGTTTCTGACGCCGCGATTGCGGCCGATCAGGGCCGGATGTGCGAGCCGGAGGAGGTTGCCTCAGCGGCACTGTTCCTGCTGAGCGACGATGCGAGTTTCGTCAACGGTGCCCACCTGTTCGTCGACAACGGCTACACGGCGATCTGACCCGGAACGACGAATCAGTATGGAGATCAACGGCTTTCATCCCGAGCGGCGGCACTGGCGCAACTGGGTCGGCAACCAGTCCTGCATTCGTCAGGAGACCGGCGCCCCGACCAGTGAAGACGAGCTGTGTGCACTCGTGGCCGACGCCACGGCGCGCGGCTTGGACGTGCGGGCGGCCGGTTCTGGTCACTCGTTCACCCCGGTCGCCTTGACTAACGGTCTGCACCTCACCCTGTCGCAGCTGCGCGGCGTCCGGCATCTGGATCCCGACCGCCGCCAGGTCACCGTCGGTGCCGGCACGACCATCAATGAACTGGTCGCAGAGCTGAAGCGCAACGGCCTGTCGATGGTCAACCAGGGCGACATCGACTCGCAGGCCGTCGCCGGCGCGCTCACCACGGGGACGCATGGAACCGGTGCCAAGCTCGGCAACATGGCGTCATCGATCGTCGGGATGAAGCTGGTGCAAATCGACGGCAACATCCTGACCGTCGACGGCTCGGACGCTGATCTGCTGGAGGCCTCCCGGGTGTCGCTCGGCACGCTCGGGGTCATCTCGGAGCTGACCCTTCAAGTGATGGACGCCTACAACCTGCACGAGCGGATCTGGCGCGAGGACTTCGAATCGGCCATGGACCGGCACGACGAATTAGCCGCGCAGCACCGGCATTTCGGCTTCTTCTGGTGCCCGACCGAGCAGAGCCGCCACCTTTACTGCCTGCCCGACACCGCCGAGACGTCGACCACCGGCCGTACCACGGACGTGTGCGAGATGAAGGTCATGGACATCACCGACGAGGCGCCGTTCGAGACGGAGTTCGAGAAAGTCGCTTACAGCTCGGACGTCTACCCGATCACGTACGTACCGAACTTCCACGAGCTGGAGTACGCGGTGCCGGTCGCCCACGGCAAAGACGCCGTCCGGGCGGTTCGAGACCTGATGCTCACTGATTTCCCAGAGGCCTTGTACCCCATCGAATACCGGTTCACCGCCGGTGACGGCGGCTGGATGAGCCCGTTCTACGAGCAGGACAGCGTGACGGTGTCGGTTTCTGGGCAGCCCGGACTCGACTACTGGGACTACCTGCGCGCCGTCGACGAAATCCTGCGGTCGTACGGCTCGCGACCGCACTGGGGCAAGATGCATTTCCTCACCGGAGACGACGTCACCCGGCTTTATCCGAGGGCCGCGGACTTCCGCCGGCTCCGCCGCTCGCTGGACCCGCAGGGGCGTTTCCTGAACGAACATCTGACGCCGCTGTTCGGCTGATCTCAATCCCTCGAAATCCATTGGCAGGTAATACATGTCGACAACCGAACGCGCGCTGACCGACGACGAGAAGCTGGCCGAGCTCGGCTACAAGAGCGAACTCAAACGTTCGTTCTCGGGATTCTCGAACTTCGCGATCTCGTTCTCTGTCATCTCCATCCTCAGCGGTCCGTTCATCAGCTTCTTCATCGGCTGGAACAACGGCGGGCCGATGGCGATCTCCTGGGGTTGGCCGCTGGTCAGCCTGCTGATCATCGTCGTCGGCCTCTGTATGGGTGAACTGGTCTCGGCGATGCCGACCTCGGGCGGGATGTACTACTGGTCGGCGAAACTGGGGTCCGTCCGGTCCAGTTACTTCACCGGGTGGCTCGACTTTCTCGGTCTGCTCGGCATCGTCGCCGCAGTCGTGTACGGTGCGGCGACCTTTGTCGACGTGACGATCTCGGCGTACAGCGACACTTGGGCGCAAGGCTATTCGCTGACCCGGGTCTTTCTGATCTTCGTCGCGCTGCTGGTGGTGGTCACCATCGTGTCGATCTTCTCCAGCCACCTGCTGTCCATCATGAACAGCATCTCCGTCTGGTGGCACGTCGTCGGCGTCGCGGCGATCATCGCGATCCTCGTTTTTGTGCCCGGCCACCACGGCACCGTGTCCGACGTGTTCCTGCAACGCGTCAACAACACCGGTTTCTTCGGCGGAAGCACCTCGGGGATGGGATTCATCTTCATCGTGCTGCCGCTGTCGATGATCCTGCCGCAGTTCACGATCACCGGGTACGACGCGTCGTGTCACATGTCGGAGGAGACGGTCGGGGCGTCCGATGCGGCCGCGAAGGGTATCTGGCGGGCCATTGCGTACTCGGCAATCGCCGGCTGGATTCTTTTGCTGGCAATGCTTTTCGCGGTGCAGGATGCCGCGGCCGTGACAAAGAGCGGAGGCAATTCGGTCACGGTGCTGCAGCAGGCGCTGGGGCAGCCGTGGTTCGGGCTGGTGCTGACCATTTCGACGGTGGGGCAGTTGTTCTGCGCGATGGCCTGTATGACGTCGACGACGCGCATGCTGTTCGCGTTCAGCCGGGACGGCGCGGTGCCGTTGGCCCGCTACTGGACCCGGTTGACCAGCAGGGGTGTTCCCGTCTACAGCGTTCTGCTCGTGGCAGCGCTCGCGGTGGTCATCACGCTGCCCGCGCTGGTCCGGGTCGACATCAACGGCGCTCCGGTCCCGGTCGCCTTCAACGCCGTCGTCACGATCGGTGTGGTCGGTCTGTACCTCGCCTTCGCCATCCCGATCTACCAGCGGTGGCGCAAGGGCGACGACTTCAAGGTCGGCACGTGGAGCATCGGCCGGCACTACCGGTGGCTGTGCCCGCTGGCCGTCGTCGAGATCGGCATCACCACGCTGATCGCACTGATGCCGAGTTCGACCGGCGGAGTGCCGTGGCTGGACGGGTTCTCCTGGAAGTACGTGAATTACACCCCGCTCGTCGTCGGCGGAACGCTGCTGGCGCTGTGGCTGATCTGGGAGCTGTGGGTCAAGAAGATCTACACGGGTCCGCGCGAGACGGTGAACCTGCCCGCCGGAGTGTCCTCTGCCAGCGAGTTGAGCGCCGAGTGGGTCGAGCACCACCCCGACCATCACCACCATCTGGGACATGCCGACACCGAGGCTTCGAAGCGGCGGGAGGTCAGCCCCCGCTAGGGTGATTGACGTTTGCGTCGATCAGTGAGGAGCCGACCATGGGAATCGCGGACCTGGCGCTGGGAGCCGCGCCGCTGGCCGGAGGCGCGCTGCTCGGCGCCGTCGCGGGCAACCTGAAGCCGCCGGACGTGCGCGCCGCGATCAAGGCCGACATGGACCTGCTGGACCGCATCCCGGTTGAGCAGACCGAGCGCCGCGCCGAACTGCAACGCACCATCGACATGCGGATCGACGAGGTCATCGCCGCGGTCGACCGCAGCCGTCAGCTCAAGTCGACGGCGATCGGCTACGCGTTCAACCGCGAGGGCCGCCTGCGCGACATCCTGGTCTTCATCATGGCCGTGCTGTTCTGCATCATCTGGTGGAACCTCAAGCACTCCCGCACCGGCTGGCTGCCGATGTTCATCGCGCTGATCGTCTTCACCGTGCTGTCCGGCTGGTACGCGCTGCGCGGCATCGTCCGGGCGTTCTCCTCGGTGCTGCACCGCAAGAAGAAGACCGGGGACGCCGCTCAGTAGTGGTAGGTGTCCGACGGCGCCGACACGTGGTCGGGGTCGTCACCGAACATCGACGGGTGGATTCCATACGCCTTCGCCAGATCCAGAATCTTGTTGGCGCGGGCGATGCGCGGCAGGTCCGAACCGTTGCGGATTTCGCCACCGTCGCGCTCGAACTCCGCGAAAAACTCCTGTGCCCAAGCGATTTCGTCCAGTGACGGGGACAGGCCCTCGTTGACGGTCCCGCACTGCTCGGGCGTGAGGCAGATCTTGCCGGTCATGCCGAACTCGGTGGAGACCGCGGTGGCCTCGCTGAGCTTGCGGCTGCTGGACCCGATGGTCGGGCCGTCGATGGCACCGGGCAGATGCGCGGCCTTGGCGGCGATGGTGAACCGCGAGCGGGCGTAGGCGAGCGTCGCGGGGTTGTCGCCGAAGCCGGTGTCGCGGCGGAAGTCACCGATTCCGAAGGCCAGTCGGAACGTGCCCTTGGCCGACGCGATCTCGGTGATGCGCTCGAGTCCGCGCGCCGTCTCGACGAGCGCGACGATCGGCACGTTGGGGAGTCGCTTGGCGGTCTCGGTGACGTGGTCGACGGACTCGACCATCGCCAGCATGATGCCGCCGACGGAGGTCTTCGACAGCATCTCCAGGTCGTCGGCCCACCACGGGGTGCCGAAGCCGTTGACGCGCACCCAGTCGGTGTTGCCGTCACCGAGCCAGCGTGCCGCGTTGTCCCGTGCCGAGTCCTTGTCCTTGGGCGCTACCGCGTCCTCGATATCGATGATGACGATGTCGGCGCTGGAGCGTGTCGCCGGCGAGAACCGGTCGAACTGCGAACCATTGACCAGCAGCCAGCTGCGTGCGAGTACGGGATCAAGTCGGGATCCGTGCTCGTTGGCGTCGGGTTCGTAGCTGCTGGTCTGGTCGTACACCCGTCAATCGTCCCGCACCGCGGGAGGTACACCGGCCCCGGGGGTTACTTCAGCGCCGCGCCGAACACCCGCTCCATGGCATCCCAGTGCCGCTGCGCCGCGGCCTCGTCGTAGGCGCCGGCGTTGTCGGGCACCGCGAAACCGTGCGCTGCGGGGTAGAACTCGACGGTGTGCTCCACGCCGGCGTCGGTCAGGGCGCCGTCCAGGATCTCACCCTGCTCGGCGGTGAACGATGCGTCGTTCGAGGCGGCACCCACGTAGACCGCCGCGCTGATCTGGTCGGCGCGCAGGTGCGGGCTGTCGTCGGTGTCGGTGACCAGGCCACCGCCGTGGAACGACATGGCCGCGGCGACGCGCTCGGGCAGCTTGCCGGCGATGACGAACGACGTCCGTCCGCCCATGCAGTAGCCCGTGGTGCCGAACTTGTCGCCCGTGACATCCGGCCGGGCCGCCAGATAGTCGAAGAAGGCGCCCGCGTCCGTGACCATGACGTCCTGCGTGACCGTGCGCATCAGGCCGAACAACCGCCCGCGCTCGGACTCGTCGGAGAAGGCGGTGGCCATGTCGAACGGCGTCCAGCCCGCCTCGCGGTAGTAGATGTCCGGCACCAGCACCACGTAGCCCAGCGCGGCGAGTCGCGCAGCCATGTCGTCGAAGGTCTGCCGCGGGCCGCCGGCGTCGGGGTACATGACGACCGCGGGCCACGGCCCGGTGCCTTCCGGAGTGGCGACGGTGACGGCACAGATGCCGTCGGCGGTGGTGATGGTGTCCTTGGTCACAGGCATGGCTTCCGTTCTACTCCTCGGCCCAGAACGTAAGCTGGCAGCGTGGCTGTGCCGACTCCCTATGAAGACCTGCTGCGGCTCGTGCTGGAAGAGGGCACGCCCAAATCTGATCGCACCGGGACCGGCACCCGGAGCCTGTTCGGCCATCAGCTGCGCTACGACCTGGCCGCCGGGTTCCCGCTGCTGACCACCAAGAAGGTGCACACCAAGTCGGTGATCTACGAGCTGCTGTGGTTCCTGCGCGGTGACTCGAACGTCCGGTGGCTGCAAGAGCGCGGTGTCACGATCTGGGACGAATGGGCTTCGGAGACAGGCGAACTCGGGCCGGTGTACGGCGTCCAATGGCGGTCGTGGCCGACGCCGTCGGGCGAGCACGTCGACCAGATCAGCGCGGCGCTCGAGATGCTGAAGACCAACCCCGACAGCCGGCGCAACATCGTCTCGGCGTGGAACGTCGGCGAGATCGCCCAGATGGCACTGCCGCCGTGCCACGCGCTGTTCCAGTTCTACGTCGCCGACGGCAAGCTGAGCTGCCAGCTGTACCAGCGCAGCGCCGACCTGTTTCTCGGCGTGCCGTTCAACATCGCCTCCTACGCGCTGCTGACGCACATGATGGCCGCCCAGGCGGGCCTCGAGGTGGGCGACTTCGTGTGGACCGGCGGCGACTGCCACATCTACGACAACCACGTCGAGCAGGTGCGGCTGCAGCTGTCCCGCGAGCCCCGGCCGTACCCGGAACTTGTTCTCGCGCCGCGTGATTCGATCTTCGATTACCAGTACGAGGACATCGCGATCGTCAACTACGACCCGCACCCGGCCATCAAGGCACCCGTTGCGGTCTGATGCCGTGAAGCTGATCTGGGCCCAGGCCAACGGCGGCGTCATCGGCCGCGACAACGAGATTCCGTGGCAGCTGCCCGAGGACATGGCGCGTTTCAAGGAGCTGACGCTGGGCTCCACGGTGGTGATGGGCCGGCTCACCTGGGAGTCGCTGCCTGAACGCTTCCGGCCGCTACCGGGCCGCCGCAACGTCGTGGTCAGCCGCGACGCCGGTTATGTCGCCGAGGGCGCCGAGGTGGTCACGGCGCTGCCCGCCGAGGTCGACGGCTGGGTGATGGGCGGGGCGCAACTGTACGCGCTGGCGCTGCCGTCGGCGACGCTGTGCGAGGTCACCGAGATCGATGTCGACGTGCCGGACGGTGACGCATTCGCGCCGACGTTGGACGACTCCTGGACCGTCACGCACGGCGAGTGGCAGACCAGCAGAACCGGCCTGCGCTACCGGTTCTGCACCTATCGGCGGTAGCCGGCGAGCCGCCGGACGTCGTCGTCAGGATCGTGGGCGGCCAGGTCGGCGATCCGGGCGCTCAGTGCCGCGACGTCGTCGGGGTCCAGACCTTCGGGTCCCATGGGCCCGATCAGTTCACCGAGAACGACGACGGCGTGCCGGCGGATCACCGGCTCGGCGTGGTCGAGTCCCCGCCGGGCGCCGGGAAGGTCGGCGGCATCCAGCGTGCAGTAGCCCTGACCAGGCGCCAGTTCCTGCGCGATCAGTGCTGCGATGGCCGGGTCGGCCAGTCCCGCGGCCAGGAGTGCGTAGTCGAGCGGCCGATGGCTGCGGCCGTGATCGCGGAACGACCGATACGGCGCCGTGACGGCGGCCGCGCGGCTGGCCGCGGGCAGGTCGCTCTCCAGCACCTGCGGGCCGCAGTCCAGCCGCCCCAACGCGGTGGCCGCCCAGTCGTGGCCGGGGCCCGGCAGGGGCACCGCCGCCCACAGCGCGTCGATGACGTCAGCCGATGCGATATCGAGGTCGGCCAACAGCTTGGCGCCGAGCCAGGCGGTATCCCGACGTTCGAGGGCCGCGACGGCGACCGGCACCGCGGCGGCGCCGAGATCGAGCAGCAGGGTCCGCGCGCGTTCCTGACCCAGGTCGCCCGGCGGTCCGGGCACCAGCCCGGCAGCAGCCGCGAGCGCCGCGACCCGCTGTTCGACCGGCAACGCCAGCACCGCCTGCTCGGCTTCGTCGGCCGCGAGGTACTCGGGGAAGTGTCGCCGCAATTCGTCGGGCGTCAATGAGCGCACCAGCAGGTCGCCGTCCTCGTCATCGAGGTAGACGACGACGTCGGCCGGCAGGGTGCCGTCGGCGACCAGCACCGCTCGCACGCTGGCGGCGATGGTCAGCATCGCCTGCGCGAACCGCTCCCAGGCCTGGTCCCACTGTGCGCGCGGCAAACCCGACACCGCCTCGATCAACCGGTCACCCCAGTCGCCGGCGCTGTCGCTCCACTCGTAGTCCTGGTGCTCCCAGTCCGGCGGGCTGAACCGGCAGGACGGCTCCGGCACCGACTCCTCGGTGCCCAGCGCCAGATTGGGCAGGTAGATGACGCCCGTGGTCTCGGCGTAGAACTCGCTGAATGCCACCGCGTACGGCTGTTGTCCGGACGCCGCGCCGACCAGCGCCCGGACGGCCGTCACCGCCGCAGCGGTCAGGTCGGTTTCGAATCCCGCCCAGTCGAACTGCACCGGTGCCTACGCCTCGGCAGGCACCACGTCGGCACCCGTGCCCTTCACCGAGGACTTCGCGCGCTTCTCGGCACGCACCGCCTTGCCGTTGCGCACGAACCCGGTGGGGGAGACCGCCGCCGACAGCAGCGCGTCCTCGCCACCCACGAACGGATGGAAGCCCACGCCGGCGCCGCCGCGGCCCTTGACCGGGATGTCGGCGACTTCGGTTACCTTCCAACCCTTTTCGGACGTCGACAGGATGGCTTCGCCGTTGCCGCACGTGATCGGCAGCGCGGCGATGACTTCGTCGCCGTCGCCCGCCAGCTTCACGCCCGCGACGCCATTGCCCGCCGCGCCCTGCGGGTTCACCGCCGTCGGGTCGATGCGCAGAATCTTGCCGCGGCGCGTCACGAGTGCCAGGTGATAGCCCGGCGTCAGCACACCCGAGCGCAGCAGCCCGGTGATGTCCGGGGCCACCGGGATGTCGCGGGTCTTGAACGGCAGGCCGTTGCCGTTGGTGAACTTGATGCGCCCGTCGGTCCACACCGCCCAGCCCAGCCCGGCGGAGAGCAGGTCGCCGTGGGTGTCGGAGAACACGCCGCGGTCGTCAAGCCGCCAGTTGGCGTTGACCTTCTTCTCCCGCGGGCCGTCGTCGTCGGAGCTCGACGCCGTCGGGGTGCCCTCGAAGTCCAGGACCGTGCGGCGGTCGAATTCGGGCCCCGCGAACAGCTTCGCCGTCTCTTTCAATTCGTTGTCGATCACCACGCGCCGGGCGTCGGGGTTCGACACCAGCTCGGTGAGTTCCGCGAACTCGGCGTCCAGCTTGTCCGCTTCGGCCTGCAGCTCGATGACGTCGAGCTTGGTCAGTCGCCGAAGCTGCAGTGCCAGCACGTAGTTGGCCTGTTCCTCGTCGATGCTGAACCGTTCCTGCAGCCCGCGGCGGGCGTCGTCGACGGTGTCGGAGCCGCGGATGACCGCGACGGCGGCATCGATGTCGAGGTGGATCTTCATCAACCCGGCCACCAGATGCCTACGGGCAGTGACCTTCTCGAGCCGGTACTGGCTACGGTGCAGGACGACGGAGTCGCGCAGGTGCAGGAAGGCGCCGATCAGCTCGCGCACCGTCCACCAGCGCGGCACGCGGTCCTCGTCGAGCGCGACCAGGCTGGCGGCGAACGTCGACTCCAGCGGGGTCAGGGCGAGGAGCTGGTCGCGGATGGTCTCGGCGGCGTGGCCGCGTTTGGCGGTGACGACGATCCGCAGCCCGTTGCGGCGGTCGGTCAGGTCGGACATGTCGGCCACACCGGCCAGCTCACCGGACTCGACGAGCGCCCGAATCCGGTCCTGCACAGTGTTGCTCGCGACGCCGGGCGGCAGCTCGGTGATGACGACGTTCTTGCCGTCGATCGACAAGGTGCCGCGCACGGTGAGCGCACCCCGGCCGGTGGTGAGGTACTCGCGCAGCCCGGCCGTGCCGACCACCGTCGCCCCACAGCCCCAGTCCGGGCCGGGAATGAGTTTGGCCAGCCGGTCGTCGGTCATGTTCGGCGTCTTCAGCAGCGCCCGGCAGGCCGCCATGATCTCGCGCGGATTGTGGGCGGGCACCTTGGTGGCCCAGCCTTCGGCGATACCGACGGCACCGTTGCAGAGCAGCACCGGCCACTGGGCCGGCAGCATCGTGGGCTCGATCCACTCGCCGTCGAACGTGGGCACCATCGGTACCGCGTGGTCGTCGAGTTCGGCGGTCAGTGCCGCACCGGGAGCCGACAGCCGCATCTCGGTGTACCGGTCCGCGGCGGGGATGTCGCCCTGGATGCGCGGGAAAGCACCTTGTCCGTCAATGACTTTCACGCGCTGGAACTCGGCGGCCATCAGCGCCGCGGCGCCGTACATCGAGGCGCCGCCGTGCGGGTGCAGGTTGCCGGTGACGGCCGAGCACACCTTCGAGGACTTCTGTGGCTTGTTGCCGGGCAGCAGTTTCGAGTCGTGCATCTGGTACAGCAGCCGGCGCTGGCCCGGCTTGAGGCCGTCGAAGGCCGACGGGATGGCGCGGTCGCTGACGCTGTAGAGCGCGAACGTCAGCTGGTAGTGGTTCCAGTAGTCGTCGGCGCTCTGGTCGAGGACCAGGTCCGGATTCTGCTCGGGAACGTCCAGGGTCGAGGTCACGGTTGACTCTTTCTAGTCCAGGTCCAGCGCGAGGGTGTCGACGACGGCGGCCACCTCGGCCATCCACGTGCGCCGGCCCTCGGGCGGCCCGCCGAACAGGGTGTGGTGCAGCTTCTTCTCCGCGTCGTCCGGGTGCACGCGAATCACGGTGCGCCGCTGCGGATCCAGCACGGTGTTCCAGAAGTCGTCGGCGTCCATCTCACCGAGACCCTTGTTGCGCTGCACCTCCACCCGGCGTTTCGAGCGGGCTTTCAGCTCGGCCACGGCGGTGTCGCGCTCGGACTCGTCCTGGCAGTAGATGCGCTCTTGGCCGTCCTTGACCACGAACAGCGGCGGCAGTGTCACGTAGACCATGCCGGCCTCGACGAGCGGGCGGTAGAAGTCCAGGAACATCGAGATCAGGCTCGAGTTGATGTTGCCGCCGTCGGGGTCGGCGTCGGACGCGAACAGGATCCGGTCATAGCGGCACTGTTCGGGGTCGCAGTTGTCGCGCACGCCGCAGCCCAGGATGCGTTCGATGGAATCGAACTCGTCCTTGACCCGCGCCTTGTTCACGGTGAAGCCATAGACGTTGGGCGGCTTGCCTTTCAGCGGGAAGGCGGCCTGGAAGGTGGCGTCGCGCGCCGCTTTGATGGTGCCCAGTGCCGAGTCGCCCTCGCACAGGAACAGCTCGGCGCCCGACCCGCGACCGGTCTCGCGGCTGGGCAGCAGCTTCGGCGGCAGCGACAGGTTGGTGCCCAGCCCCTTGGCCTTCGACGCCGCGCGGGACCGTGCCTTGGCGCCCTCGGCGCTGCGGCGCGCGCGGGCCGACTCCAGCGCCAGCTTCGTCCACAACGACACCGTCTCGCTGTTGGCGGGATTCGCCGCCCAGACGTTGACGCTGCGCGTCACATCCGGGGCCATCGCGACGTTCAGCGAGCGCGACGAGACCGCGGTCTTGGCCTGCGAGTCCCAGCCCACATCCGGTGCGCGGGTGTCGACGGCCAGCGCGGTCACCGCGGCGAAGTCCTGCGGTTCGGGTCCGTCCTCGCCCTTGGCCAGGCCCAGGTCGCGGATCCGGGACGCGCGGTCGGCCAGTGCCTCCGTGAGTCCCTTGATGGCCGCGGTCAGGTGCGATCCGCCGCCCGGGGTGCGCACGGTGTTGCAGAACGCGGCCACGGTGGTCGGCTCGGCCGGTCCGGCGGTCATCGACCAGCGGAACGGGGTGGGCCCGCGCCCGGTGGTGTATTCGCCACGGCCCTCCACGACGGCGCGCACCGGCGGCAGGGGAGTGCCGGCCGAGGTGCACATGAGGTCCAGCAGCGCCTCGGTGCCCCAGGGGCCGTTGAACGGCTGCAGCAGGGCGGCGGGGACCTCCTCGCCGGGCCAGCCCTCGTCGACGACGGTCAGGTGCACACCGGGGCACATCCGGGCCGCGGCGTGCGCGCGCAGCAGGACCTCGGCGATGTCCACGCTGGCGTCCGGCACCACGGCCTGGTCGAACAGAATCCGGACGGTCGTGCCGTGGGCGTCGGGTTTGCGGTTGCCGACGCCGCGCAGCTTCTGGTTGTCGGCACGCGTGAACTCGGCGTTCGGGTCGAATTCCTTGCCCTCGAACGTGCCGGGGTAGCCGTGGCCGAAACTCTGCAGGTAGGTCTTGCCGGCCCGGCGCACGGTGACGTCGGTGCGGGCGGAGATGAACACCGCGGCCGCGGCGCCGATGCCGTTCAGGCCGGCGCCGGTGCTGCTGGCGTCGGCGTGGGCCGAGAACTTGCCGCCGGCGCGCGCCGTCCCGAGGGTCTTGACGATGCCGTTCTTGCCGGTCACGGGGTCGGAGTCGATGGGAAGGCCGCGTCCGTCGTCGGCGACGCTGACCGAGCCGTCGGCATGCAGGGTGATCGTGACGGTGGAGCCGCCGTGGCTGGGGTCGGCGACCTCCTCGACCGCGTTGTCCACCAGCTCGCGCAGGGCGGTGTTGAGCACATCCAGGCCCAGGTTGACCGCCGGTCGCAGGCGGGTGTGCTGAACATCGTCGAGTTCGGTGATGTCCGCAGCGTTGTAGCTCACTGCTGGTCCTTTCCGTCAGGGCCGGCCGGGTGAGACCGAAGCCCCAATACAGGGTGTGCCGCAGGAATGGTAGGCGGTTCGGCCGACAACCTTGCAGATCCATGCGCGAGTTTGTCGGTGGTCTGCGCCACGATGTGACAGTGGCAGCACTCACCACGGTCCAGGCCCGTCGCATCGCCGTCGCCGCCCAGGGCTTTCACGAACCCAAGCCGTCCGGGGCGGTAACCCGGGCACACCTGAAGCGTTTGATGTCCAGAATACAAGTGCTGCAATTGGATTCGGTATCGGTCTGCGTGCGGGCGCACTACGCGCCGGTGTTCAGCAGGCTCGGTCCCTACAATCGCGACGCGCTCGACGCGCTGGCGTGGAGCCACAGCGCGCGGTCGCCGCGGCAGTTCATCGAATATTGGGCGCACGAAGCGGCGTTGTTGCCCGTGGAGGACTGGCCGCTGCTGCGCTGGCGGATGCGTGAGTACACCCACGGGCGCTGGGGCACCGAGATCGTCAAGCGCAACGGTGAGCTGGCCGAGAAGATCGTCGCCGCCGTCGCCGAACTCGGGCCGTCGACGGCCGGACAGATCGAGGCCCACCTCGAAGCCGAACCCCGTGGCGCGAAAGGGCCCTGGTGGGGGCGCAGTGACACCAAGTGGGTGGCCGAGGCGCTGTGGTCGGCTGGCGTGCTCACCACGGCCACCCGCGCCGGGTTCGCACGGCACTATGACCTGGTCGAACGGGTGCTGCCGGCGGAGGTGCTGGCCCGGGAGGTCTCCGACGACGAGGCGGTCCGGCAACTGGTGCTCAAGGCGGCCGGGGCGCTGGGCGTGGGGACCGAGTCCGACATCCGCGACTACTTCCGGCTGGGCGCCCGTCAGGTGAAGCCCGCTTTGGCGGCGCTGGTGGCGTCCGGAGAGCTGGAGCCCGTCACGATCGATGGGGCTGCGGCCTACCTGCGCGCCGGGCAGAAAGTACCTCGTACGGACCGGGGCACCGCACTGTTGTGCCCGTTCGACCCGCTGATCTTCTTCCGGCCCCGCGTCGAGCGGCTGTTCGGCTTCCACTACCGGATCGAGATCTACACCCCGGCCCCGAAGCGCCAATTCGGTTACTACGTCTGGCCTTTCCTGCTCGACGGCCGGCTGGTGGCGCGCGTCGACCTCAAACGCACGGCCGACGCGCTGCATGTCGTGGGCGCGTTCGCCGAGGACGGCGAGGACCGCGTGCGGGTGGCCGCGGCCCTGGTGCCGGAACTCAGCTCGATGGCGGCGTGGCTCGGCGTCGGCGACGTGACGGTCGGGGACCGCGGGGATCTGGTCGCCGAGCTGGGACGGCGGGTCTAGCGCCGGCTAGTTCGCGGCGTGGTACGCCTCGACGATGTCGGCCTTGATGCGGCCGCGGGCGGCGACGTCGTAGCCGTTCTCCTGTGCCCACTCACGGATCGCGGCGAGCTGTTCCTTCGAGGACTCGGCCTTCTTGCCGCGGCGGCGCGACGTGCCGCTCTTGGCGGCCCGAGTGCTCGGCTCCGCGACCTTCTGGGTCCGGGTGCGACGGCCGCCGACGCGGGTCGCGGCGTCCAGATACGGTGCCAGCGCCTTCTCGAACTTCGCCACGTTCGCAGCAGAAAGATCGATCTGGTAATCAACCCCGCGTACCGAGAAGTTAATCCGCTCACCCGTGTCGTCGGTGATTTCAGTGCCGTTAATATCGTCAACAAGTTGGACGACAATGCGTTCGGCCACGAATGATCTCCTTTATCGGGGGTGTTCGGCCGGAAGTGTAACGATAAAAAATAAGAAGGGCACCCCGGAGTCTTCATTGCCGGTAGTGGTACGCCCGCTCAATGCTTTTTCGCGGCAATCCTGCTGAATATCGAGAATTCAATTGGGCGGGTAATTCCCACGGCCCCAATATGATTCACTGCGCATTCCCGCGCGAACGCGATCACTGCGCGTCGTGGTGGCACACCACTTCCAGCATCATGCCGAACGGATCCAGCCAGAACATGGCGAAGTAGGGCGGCGGATATTGCGGGAACGGCTGTGGTCTGTGCAACACCTCGCCACCGGTCCGCTGGACGAACTGATGGACGCCCTCGACCGCGGATCGCGTCTTGACCATAAAGGGGCTCTTCACAGATGAGGGTGTAGAGGTGGTTGGCGCGTCGTTGCCGGGATAGAGGTCGAGGTCTCTCGAAAATGAG